>CAILBQ010000196.1 GCA_903832475.1 uncultured Acidobacteriota bacterium
GAAGTGGTCAACTTCAAGACGGGCGGTGTGTTGAAGCAGTTCGCCACGAACGGAATCGTCAAGGGCGACATCAACGGGCATATTCCCGGTCCCCACGCCAAGACAACCATCACGCTGCCAGTGGAATTTGCCGTGTACGTACAGGAAGGCACCGCGATCACCGAGTATCAGTTGCTGCGCTTGCGACCCAGCAACGGAAACTCCAGGGAATTTCGCTCGGTAACCGGCGGGATTGTTCACGCATCGGGTGGGGCGGCGCGGGACCTGGTGGCGTTCGAAGGGAAAAAGCTGGTGCCGCGTGTTTACACGTTCACGCTGGAACAGACTTCCGGGAAGGGCGAATACGGGCTGCTGCCTCCCGGGTCGGTTTCGTCTTCGAACATGGCCAGCGGCGGCAAAATCTATACCGTCAGCGTGCCGGAATAGCCCAATAGATGATGCCAGGGCGTGAGATCGCTTCGTCGGCAGGCGGGTGATACCGTTATTGCTGGCGGGGTGGCATGCTTCGACGGACGCGCAGGACGCTTTGGATTGTGGCGGGGCTGGTGTTGGTGCTGGCGGCGGCGATTTATCTGCGCTTCAAGGCGCCGCCGGAGTCGGCGCGGCTGTTGCCGGAGTCGGACGGCATTGTGTATGTCAACCTGCGTCCGCTGCATCGCCTGCTGAAGAAGAATGCCGCGGCGGTGACGAGAGCGCCGGAGTACCAAAGCTTTATTGACGCGACCGGCATCGACTGGGAGCGAGATCTGGAAGAAGCGGCGGTGGCGCTGCACCGCATGCCCGATCCGCATGGGCCGAACGGGCCGGTAGCGTATTCCATGGTGCTGGTGGGCAAGCTGGACGGCAAGCGGCTTTCGGCTTACATGGATGCCCATGCCACGGGCCGGGAAAACTACGACGGCAAGACCATCTTCAACGTACCCAGCGAGGGGCGAACGGTGCGGGTGGCGCAGATTGGCTACGACATGGTGGCCATCTCGAATTACCCGGACACGGAAAAGATTCACTCCATGCTGGACCGGCATCGCACCGCGGCGCTTCCATTTTCCGGGTCGACGCTGCTGGCGGAGCATTACGCGGAGATGCCGATTCTGTCTGTGGCCTGGGGCATGGGCGCGATTGGGCTGCCTTTCAGCGAGAATGGGCGGATTTCCGTCTTTGGCATGCAGCTGCCGCTGGGGCCGGATACGACCTTTCTGGCATCCGTACACTGGGCAGGATCATTGAAGCTGCGGGTGGTGGAAATTGCCGCTAGCGATGCGACGGCGTCGAGCCAGGCATCGAGTTTGGCCGTGTTGCTGGACCTGGCCCGCGGGGCCACGGCAGGACTGAGCGAGAGCGCGGCCAACAATGCTCTGAAGGAGGTGCTGCGCACGTCGCAGATCAGCCAGCGCCGCAACCGGGTGGAAATCAATGCCACACTTCCCAAGAATCTGCCGGTTGAGCTGCTGACGGGGCCAGGGGGCGAAAGCGGCGCTGATTCTCGATGAGCGCACTCCTGCCTGGGGATCCGCGCATCTCAACGGAGTTGATGGGCGTAATGGCGGATAGTTCGCCTGAATTCATTTTGCGTCCTGGAACAAGCAGGGCGCGTCCGATAACGCAGCAACATATCGAATTAGAGGAGTTTCATGACTGTTCCTTCTTTGAAGTTTTCCTTGACGCCGGCTCGAAGCGTCATGATGGCGGGACTAGCGGCTGCCGGGCTGCTGGCGGGAACGCCCGCGGCGCTGGCCGGCTCCGGCCCAGCGGCTGACAGCGCACAGGCCAAGAGCACGCTGACCGGCAAGGCAGCATTTACCGACGCGCTGCATGAATCGCCGGGTACGAGACGTCATGTAACGGCGGCTGATCTGCCGGCGCCGGATCCGGCGGAGTCAGTGGATAATGGCGCGAATCTGGTTGCACGGCCGGAGGGCGTGTGGCCGAAAGCGCCTGCCGGCTTCAAAGTAGAGCTGTATGCGACGGGGTTGGACAATCCGCGGCTGCTTCGCACGGCGCCCAATGGAGATATTTTTCTGGCCAACAGCCAGGGGAATTCGATCAGCGTCTTTCGCGGAGTGGGCGCGGATGGGAAGGCGAAGGAAGTTTCGGAGTACGCGACCGGGCTGAACCTGCCCTTCGGCATCAATTTTTATCCAGCCGGTCCGAATCCCAAGTGGCTGTACGTCGGGAACACGGATGGTGTGGTGCGCTTTCCCTATCAGGTTGGGGACCTGAAAGCGCGTGGGCCGGCGCAGCAGCTGGCGGAGCTGCCGGGCGGGGGGAGGCTGCGCGGCGGCGGGCACTGGACGCGCGACGTGGTGTTCTCAAAAGACGGGACGAAGATGTTCGTTTCGGTCGGCTCACATTCGAACATCGACGACCCGGACACGACGCCCGAAGAATTTCACCGTGCCGACGTGCTGGAGTTCACGCCGGAAGGCAAATTCATCAAGGTGTACGCGTCGGGGATTCGCAACTGCGTGGGCGAGACCATCAATCCGATTACCGGGGAGCTGTGGTGCTCGACTAATGAGCGCGATGGACTGGGCAACAACCTGGTTCCCGATTACGTGACGCATGTGCAGGAGGGCGGGTTCTATGGCTGGCCCTGGTACTACATGGGCGGTGCGGCAGGCGGGAAACAAGACCCGCGGCACAAGGGCAAGCATCCGGAGCTGCAGGCCAAAGTGATTACGCCGGACGTCCTGGTGAATCCGCATTTTGCTTCGCTGGAGATGTTGTTCTACGAGGGTAAGCAGTTCCCTGCCGAGTTTCACGGTGACGGGTTTGCGGCGGAACATGGCTCGTGGAACCGGGCACAGCGCAGCGGGTATGAAGTCATCCGGCTGCCTATGAAGGGCGGACATGCAACGGGCGAGTACGAGGATTTTCTTACCGGGTTTGTGTTGCCGAATGGAGATGTGTGGGGACGGCCCGTGGGTGTAGCCGTCGGGCCGGATGGGTCGCTGTTTGTCAGCGACGACGGATCGAAGTCCATCTGGCACGTGACCTACACGGGGAAATAGCACCTGCCGTGCGGGCGGACGCCTTCGGCATGCCCTCCCGTCGGTCGGGGTCTGACTTTCTCATGCTCTGGGGGGTAGCGGCTGCGCCGCCGAAGGCAGAGGCAGGCCCTTCGACTTCGCTGCGCTCCGCTCGGGATGAGCCAGACTACAAATGAAGTCAAAGCGAAAGGGCAGGCCACGCGGCCTGCCCTTTCGCTGTTGCTGTCGAAAACTAGCGGGTGGAGCGGGTGGTGCCGGTTGCTGGCAGATTATTGGAGGCCATTTCCGCGAAGGTGGAGCGCAGGTATTTGTGCGGATTCACGGGGACGTTGTCGATGCGCACTTCGTAGTGAAGATGGGGGCCGGTGGAGCGGCCGGTCTGGCCCACGTAGCCGATGATCTGGCCGCGAGTGACATGCTGGCCGGCCAGGACGATCATGCCGGAGAGGTGACCGTACACCGTGCGTACGCCGTGACCATGGTCGATGGTGACTTCGCGACCATAGCCGTTTTCCATGGCTGCGAGGGTGACCAGGCCGTCGCCGGTGGCGCGGACCACAGTGCCGTTCGGTGCAGATATGTCGAGGCCGGCGTGGAAGGCTCCTTCCCCATTGAAAGGATCTTCGCGTTCGCCAAAGCTGGAAGTGACGGTGCCTTCGACAGGCCAGATCGAGGGCGCGTCGGCCATCTCCGTCCAGTCGCGGACGCCGCCGATGGAGCCGGAGGTCAGGCCGCCCTCAAGTGCGCGGGATACGCGGCCCGAAAGCGCCTGAGTGCGCAACGCGTAGAACTGATCCAAGGAAAGCTTGACCTGCTGCTGGTTGACGTCGTCGGTCAGGGCAAGGCTGGTGGGGGTGGGCGCGGCAGCTGCAGCGGCGGCCGGGGTCTGTTTGCTCATGGCGGCGAGCTTGTTCTGCTTCAAGCCGTAGATGGCTGTGACTTCGCTGGCGAGTGCGCCGAGCGACGCAACTTGGATGTCGCGCTCGTGAGCTACCTGGGCCATCTGCTGATAGTTTTTGCGAAGCGTTTCACGCTCCTGGCGAACTTGATTGAAGCTCTCTGTTTTGAGCAACATGCGCGTGTAGGAGCCAGCCAGCCCGACGATCGTAAAAGCCCCCACCAGGGCTGCGGCAACAAATCCGTACACGTATTGAACAGGGAGAGAAATCTTGCGGACACGACCATCCTCATCCCGGGCTACAAAAAGAATGTAATAGCGCTTACGAAGCATGGAACTCCCTCATCATCACCTCTGTCAGGATAGTTAGACGACAAAATCCTGAAATCGAAGAGGACCGAGCCCCCGCTCAGTCCCTTTCCTGCTGAACAGACGTGACGAGACTTGGTCTGATTATTGTAGTGCAATCGTACATAAATCCATAGCTTTGCAAAGGAAATTGCGGCTGAAATCCGATTTATCTCGTACAACTTTAGACTGTTTCGGCGAACCGATCAGGGAGGGGAAAGCAGTATGCTTCAACAAGAGTGCAACGACGCCGAGCCAATGCGAAAGCTGTTTTGAAGCCTGAAGGCGCGACCGGAGAGCTGGCTTTGCTGGCCGCGATTCGTTCGCGGGCTGCGGGAGTTGCCGGGCTGGGTTCGGGTTTTCGACGAGTTCGGCTGGGGATTGGGGACGACTGCGCGTTGCTCAGGCCGCGGTCTGGAGAAGAGGTCGCCGTCACGACAGACCTGTCGATCGAGGGCCGGCATTTCCGGCTGAACTGGCATTCGCCAGAATCGGTAGGACACCGGACGCTGGCGCGGGGGTTGAGTGACCTCGCGGCCATGGGAGCGAAGCCGGTAGCGGCATTTCTTTCGCTGGGGCTTCCGCGCGAGCTGACGGTGGCGGAAAACGGGCCGGCCTGGGTGGAACGGTTTCTGGACGGGCTGCTGGGTTTGGCGAGGGAGCATCGTGTGCCGCTGGTAGGCGGGGATTTGGCCGAGTCTCCGCTGGCGGTGGCGGATATTGTGCTGACCGGGGTGGTGCCGCGGGGCAAGGCTTTGCTGCGTTCGGGCGCGAAGGCGGGCGACCGAATCTATGTCACAGGCAGTCTGGGCGGGGCTGCGGCGGAATTGGCCGCGTTGAGCACCAATCCTGAGGCCTTTCAAGATCGGCGAAGGGGAGATGCAGCGCCGCATCTTTTCCCGCAGCCGCGGGTGAAACAGGGGATCTGGCTGCGTAAGTGCGGGCTGGCATCGGCGGCCATGGATCTGAGCGATGGATTGTCGACCGATCTTCAGCATCTGTGCGAGGAATCGGGGGGCGCGGCTGAAGTCGAGTCCGCGGCTCTGCCCCTCGGAACGGGCGCTTCTCTGGCCATGGCGCTGCACGGCGGCGAAGACTATGAATTGCTCTTTACGGCGGCGAAGGACGTGCGGGTGCCGCAGGCGATCGCGGGCGTAGCGATTGCCGAGATCGGGCGGATGCGCGCAGCAAAAGCAGGGCGACCGACGGTCGCGCTGCGAACCGACAACGGCCTGGAGCCACTGATGGCGAACGGGTGGGAGCACTTTTCCATGAACGCCGAGAAGAAATTGAAGAACGGCTAGGGCAGCTCGAAGTCGTCGCCCTCTTCGTCCAGGGTTGAGCCGATTGGCTGGCCGGGAGGGGTGGCCAGGGCCGGGGGCGCTGAGAAATACCCAGGATCCTTCCAGAAGCGCTCGATCTGGTCGAGGGCTGCGTACCAGTGCGCCTCGACATCGGGCGCAATGGTCGCGGCTGGAGCATCGAGCTGCGTCTGCAACCAGGCTTCAAGAGACGTGATTTGAGCGGCGGCTTCGGCGCGGGCTTGCGGGGACGCGAAGTTGCCGGCAGCTACATTCTGGGTCACTCCGGCAGGAAGGGCTGCGCCCGGGGACTGGCCGGCCGCCGCGCTTCCCGCAGCCAGGCGCAGAAGGTGATTCAAGACGATTGTTTCGACGGCAAACTGGGTCTGACCCGCCAGACCGGGCAGGCGGGGCGCGCGCCAGGTGGTTTTGAGGGTTTCATCGATGACTTCTTCCAAGCCGGGAGAGTTGGGATCCAATGCATGAAACTCGACCAGGCGGCTGGCGCGAGTGGGTTCGAAAATCAACGATGCGGTCAGGTTGGCTGACGCTTCGACGGCGCCCTGCGGATCGAAGGTAAGGCCGGTGTGGCCCTCGAAGGATTCGCGCGTGCGGGGATAGCCGGGCGGGACGGGCGGAAGCTTGGCGAGGAACTCAGGAGCCAGTGTCAGCTCCGGCGGTTCAAGGGTCAGCAGCACAGCGTTGAGTGCCTGGCGCTGCAGGCCGGGCGGGAGCATCTCGGTGACCATGCCGCCATCGCCGCGAACGGCATAGCGATAGTTGAGGCCGCCGATGATTTTTGCCGCGGCTTCGGTCTGATAGCGATGCAGCATATAGAGCGGGACGAGCGTGTCTTCAAGTTGAGACATGGGAGTGCCGGGACGGATGGCATTTTCACCGAAGCGGGCGAGTGCGGCCTTACGGACGGCGAGAATGCGCTCCAGCTCTGCGGGGGCGCTGGGGCCGTTGTCCCAGAGATGCGCGTAGGGATGGGCGCTGCCCAGAGGACGCGAGTCTTCGTCGGTGATGTAGCGCAGGCCGTCCTTTTCATTCTGACTGAGCATGACGTCGAGGGCTTTCCTCTCGTCGGTTCCAGTCGCGAATTGCGTGTAACCGTAGCGGATGGCGGCAATGTCCCAGGCGCCAACGCCGGTGGCGTAGGCGTTGTCGAGGGAGGGCTTGCCGTCTTTGTCGAGGGTGATCCACGGATGAGGGTAGTCCATGACCGAGGTGCCCTGGCTGACGCTTGACGCGGCGAAGTTGTGCTGCAGGCCGAGGGTGTGGCCAACTTCATGAGCGGCGAGCTGGCGGGTGCGGGCGAGGACCATCTGCTCCATGTCGGGCGGGATGGGCTGGCCGTCGAGGTAGGGTGCGAGCAGGGCCTCGGCGATCATGTAGTCCTGGCGGGCGCGCAGACTGCCCAGGGTGACCTGGCCTTTGAGGATCTCTCCGGTGCGGGGGTCGGTGATGGCTTCGCCGTAGCTCCAGCCACGGGTGACGCGGTGGACCCACTGGATCATGTTGTAACGAATGTCCATGGGATCGGCGTCGGCGGGCAGAACTTTGACCTGGAAGGCGTCTTTGAATCCGGCGGCCTCGAAGGCTTTGCTCCACCAGCTTGCGCCTTCCACCAGGGCAGAGCGGATGGGTTCGGGAGCGCCGCGGTCGACGTAGTAGACGATGGGCTTGATGGGTCGGCTCAGCTCAGCATTCGGGTCGGCCTTCTGAAGGCGATGACGGACCAGCATGCGCTGGTCGAGCGGCTCGCCCAGAGTCGCGGAGTAATCACGGTAGTCAGCGGAGAAGAAGCCGGAGCAAGGGTCGTACATGCGCGGCTCATAGCGATGCGGATCGGCGGCGAGGTCTGGCAACTGCACCATCGAGGTGTGCTCGCGCAAGGTAATGGCGTGTGCGTCGGGAGTGACGGAGGCGACGAACTGGCCGCGGGGCGCTCCATCGGAAACGAAAGTCAGGATGGCTTCGACTTCAGTGTTTTGCGGGAAGTTTTTGGTGCTGTCGCGGGCGATGGCGCTGCGGCTGGATTCGATTCTGTAAGTACCCTGGCCGGTGTCTTTGAGGCGCTCGGCGACGCCATGGGCATCGCGCAGGAAGAAATCGGTGGCGTCGACCAGGACGGATCCGGCGCGGGTGTTGCCAACAGCATGGGCGACGGATGGCTCTTCGGCTTCGGTCTTGAAACCCCATAGGACAGACTCGGCGAACGATTGCGTGACGGCCATGCGCTCGGCGCCTTCAATGGCGCTGGAGCGATAGCTGAGGTTGGGCTCGACCAGCAGCACCTTGTTGCCGGCGCGGGTGAAATGCACGACGTGTTCCCGGCCGAGCTGGCCGCGATCGAGGCCGATGTCGTTCGAGCCGAGGCCGTAGGGGAGCTGATCGAGGAGGAGAAAATCTTTTTCGAATTCTGGGATTTCGAGGTAGAGCTTGCCGGTCTTTGCATCCCAGTCGAGGGGGAAGAGACCTCCCAGGTGATCCATGCCGGCAACCTTCTGGGTCAGCGTCTGCGGCATTTCGGCAGCCGGTGCTTTTTCGCATAAGGCAGGGAGGACGGAGAGCATGAGCAGGGCAGGCAGAGCGGCACGAAAGCGGACGACGGAAAAAGACCTCATGGAGGCAAGAGTACCGCATGCAGGCGCGGCGCCCGCGCCCCGTAGTTTGCAGATTCACGAGAGCGGACACGACTTGGCCGCGGGTCTGCGCTTATGCTCAAAGAGGATGGTGACGAGATGACGACGCAGGCAGAGATTGATGAGCTGTTTCAGCAGACGCTGGTGGGCGATTATGACGACGAAGACGACGAAGGCGGTCCGTGGGAAGCGGTAAGCAAGCTGCAGGCGATTGCCAGCGACGAGGCCGACGGCCGGATGGCGTTCGACAAGGCGGTGCGCTGGTGCCGGGATAAGAAACCGGCCAAGCGGCGTCGTGGGGTGGACATCCTGGCGCAGCTGGGCAAGACGGAAAAGCATCCTGAGACCGTCTTCGCAGCGGAAACCTACGATGTCGTGGTGTCGGTTCTGGAGGACGAGCTGGACCTGCAGGTGATCGACTCGTGCCTGGTGGCGCTGGGTCACCTTGGCTTTGCGGCGGCGATTCCGCTGATCCTGGAGCATCGCAAGAATTCCGATCCAGACGTGCGCTTTGCTGTGGCCTTCGCGTTGGGGTCGTTTGCCGACGATCCAGCGGCAATTCGCGCGCTGCTGGCGCTGATGGAAGACAACGATCCGGATGTGCGGGACTGGGCGACGTTTGCGATCGGGGTTCAGGGCAGCGCGGATACGCCGGAAATTCGTGAGGCGCTGATCGAGC
>CAILBQ010000197.1 GCA_903832475.1 uncultured Acidobacteriota bacterium
CAGCCAGTGGTCGGCCACTCCCGCGCCACCTGTAAATCCGGTCTCGCCGTCGATCACCAACAGCTTGCGATGGGATCGCTGATTCATGTTCTGCCACGTATCCCAGCGCAGCGGATGGTACCAGCACATCTGTCCACCGGCCGCACGCAACCCATCGAAGTAGCCGTCTCCGGTGGTCGCGCTCCCCACAAAATCCACCAGAACGCGCACTTCAACGCCCGCTCGCGCTCGCTCCGAGAGCGCCTCCAGTATTTCCTCACTCACCCGCCCCCGCAGAAACTCGTAAAACTCCAGATTGATGGCTTCCCGCGCCCCCCGAATCGCTCGCAGCATCTCCGGGTAAAACTCTTTGCCATTCTTGAGACGTTTCAGCCGTGTCCGCCTTCGCGTGCCATCCGTGATCAAACTCAAAAATTGGATGAACTCCTCAGAATCGAGCGATGCCCCCAAATCGCGCATGGCAAACCGAGGCTGCGGGCCAAACAGATTGATCAGGACCTTGGCCCCATACAGTACCAGAGCGCTGGCCCCCACCACTGCCAGCGCCTTGACCGCATGCCCCCCCGCCGAAGCTTTCGCCTTTTGAGCCATCCACTTCCCTCTCCCGAATCATGCAACGCGCCGCGCGCTTGGACCGCAAATGTCCGATTAAGCAACGATGCCCGGCCAGCGAGCATCGATTGCCCAGCAACGCGGAGGCATACGCGGCGAAGCCGCGCATGCCCACATGGCAGGTGCTAGCCGGCAGTGCCTTCATCGACGTGGCGATCTTCCAAACGCTCGCTGCGGACGTCTTCCACGTTTCCTTCGACCACCGCGTCCGCCTGCGCAACATCCGAGTTGGGGTGATGCCGGCGCAGCACTGCACTGGTATCGTCGTTGCCGACGGAAACCTGCAGCACACCCTCGTCGTCCAGATCCGGTCCGACCTCGGTGAACTCGGCAAGCTGCTCTTCCGCCACGTCATCCACAATCCTTCCCGAGCCGTCCCGCGAATTCGGCCGATCGTCCTCCTGCATCAAGTTCACCTTGAGCGCATCGACTTCTTCTTCGCTCGACGCATCGAATGCCTCCACTCGCCGCCCCAGCCGGCCCTCGTACAAGGCAGGCTCGTCCGCACCGCCGGTGATTTCTTCCAGCCGGTCAATCGTCGCATCCGTCGCCACATCATCCGCCGAACCCACCGCCGGCTCATCCTCATTGTGGCCGTAAACCGAACTCTCGCTCAGGTCGACCTCGGTGTGCGTCTTGCTCTCATCGTCCCGCGCTTTCAGATCCTTTGCCATCGTCAATTGCTTCTCCTTGAATTCCGCCGGCCGGAAAAATACCCTGGCCGCCTCTCACTGAGATGCCGATTCCTCTCGCCCCGGCGTTCGCAGGGTGGCCAAAAGAACGGGCCGCCCAAAAGAAAAGGGACAGGGCAAGACCACCCCATCCCCAAAATTCATTCCACCTTGAGCAACAAGTGCTGAGCAAAGCGAGGCATAGGCGGCGAAGCCGCCACCCGCCGCACGCGCAGTGCTATTTCTTGATCAGGTCGCCGCTTTCGTCGCGCAACTCGACGGGCCCCAGGCCCAGCTTTTCCAGACCCGGCTGGATCTTCTCCCGGTCACCTACGGCAACTACGATCAGGTTATTCGGATGGACAAACGCTTCCGCCGCCTTGGCCACCGCTTCCGGAGTGACCGCCTCGTATTGCGCCGGCAACTTTTGAAAGTAGTCATTGGGCAGGCTGTAAACAAACAACTCCGCCATCAGGCCAACTTCGTTGCCTACCGTCTCAAACGATCCCGGCAGGGAACGCAGCGCATTGTCCTTGGCCAGCTTTAGCTCTTCGGGTGTCGCCTCGTCGGTGTGAATCCGGTTCAGCTCGGTGAACAACTCCTTCGTCGCGGGAGCCGTCACATCCGTCCGTACCTGCGCCCCGGAGAAGAAGGTGCCGCCATCCCGATAGAACTGGAATGCCGAAAACGCCCCATAGGTGAAACCGTTCTTTTCCCGCAGGTTCATGTTGATGCGGCTCGAAAACAAGGCTCCGAGAATGCTGTTCATCTCATTCAGCGCCGGGTATTCCGGCGTGCTGCGCGCCACACCCAGTCCAAACGTCAGCAGCGTCGTCTGCGGCGACCCCGGCTTGTCCACGATGACAATCTTGCGCGCGGGTGGCGCGGGCTGAGCGATAGGAGTCGTCGCAGCCACCGCTTCCGAACTGCTCCAGCCACCAAAATATTTCTCGGCCATTCGTTTCGCTTCCGCTTCGGTCAGGTCGCCCGCCATAATCAGCGCGGCATCCTTGGGCGTGTAATGCGCCGACCAGAACTGCTGCATGTCTGCCTGCGTCGCCGCCTTCACTGATTCCGTCGTTCCCACCGGACGGAAGCCGTATGGCAGATCGCCGTAGAGCACCTTCTGCCCCACGCGCTGCGCCGCCGCAAAGGGCTCATCGCCCTCCTGCAGAATCGCTACCAGCCGCTGCTGACGGATACGCTCGACTTCCTCTTTCTTGAACGCGGGATGCAGCGCCACGTCCGAGAGCAGATCCATCGCTGCATTGGCATTGTTGCTCAATGCGCCCACAGTCACTGCCCCGGCATCCATGGTCGTGGACGAACCCAGATCCGCTCCAATCTGCGCGATGTCATTAGCCAGCTCTGTCGATGAGCGGGTGCCTGTTCCCTCCGTGAGCATGCGCGCCGTAAAAGCGGCCAGCCCGGCCCTGTCCTTCGGATTCGCCGCGCTTCCACCAAGCGTTACCAGCGCCGAGCTCATCACCGGCAGCGCATGGTCCTCAATCAGGTACACCCTGACTCCATTGGACAGCGCAAAGGTCTTCGGCGACGGCAGATGCAGCGTCGGTTCCGGCCCCGGCTTGGGAGCTTCTTTCCGCCAGTTCTGCGCCTCCTCAAAATCAGGCGTATAAGGAGCCACCACCTTCACGTTGGCGTCGGTATCCTCTGGGCTGCGCGGTACGTCGTCGGTCACTTTCTTGCCCGGAACGCAATACACCACCACCCGCTGGTTCTTGCCAAAGACCTGCTGACCGACCTTCTGGACACTCGCCGTCGTCAACGCTTCATAACGCGCGACGTCCTTTGGCAGGTAACCTGGATCACCCAGGTACTGGTTGTAGCGATCCATCATGTCGGCAACACCGCCAAAACCGCCCAGCCGCTGCAGTCCGCGGATCAACCCGGAAAGACTCTGATTCCGCGCCCGGTCCAGCTCCGCCTGCGTCGGACCACTCGTCCGCAGCGCCTCCACTTCCTTGTCGAAGGCAGCTTCCAGGTCTTCCAGCTTCACGCCCGGCCGCGCCGTGATGTCGCACTGCGCGATCGACGTCGCCATCAGCGACTGGTTCTGGCAATTCACGCTCTGTGCAACCTGGTCCTTGTACACCAACTGCTGGTAGAGCCGGCTTACCTTGCCGCCACCCAACACCGTCGTGAACATATCGGCATCCGCGTCCCCTGGATGATAAGCCTCGGGTGTGAGCCATGCCACAGTGAGACGCGGCAGCTGCACCGTGTCCGTCACCGTCTGGCGTCGTTCTGAAGTAATGGCTGGCGTGTCAACCTTGGCCTTCTCCACGGCCGGTCCCCTCTGAATCGGCGCGAAGAACTTTGCCACTTTATCTCTGATCGTCGCCGCATCAAAGTCGCCCACAATGGCAATACTGGCATTGTTCGGCGTGTAGTAATCGTGGAAGAACTCGCGCACATCGTTCAGTCGCGCTGCTTCCACGTCCGCATGTGTGCCAATGACGTTGCCATAGTAGGGATGGCTCTTGGGAAACAGGAGATGACCCATCGCCTCATCGGCCACGTCGTATGGCTGTCCCTCATCCTGACGCAATTCGTTCCGGACCACGTCCCGCTGATTGGTCAGCTTGGTCCTGTCCAGCGTCTCCAGCAGGAAACCCATGCGGTCGCTCTCCAGCCACAACGCCAGATCGAGCTGGTTGCTGGGGATGGTCTCGAAGTAATTCGTCCGGTCGTAGCTGGTCGTGCCGTTGATGTCCGTTGCGCCCGCGCCTTCCAGGTACTTGAAGTGCGCCTTCTCCCCTACGTGCTCCGATCCCTCGAACATCATGTGCTCGAACAAATGCGCAAACCCTGTGCGCCCCGCCTTCTCGTTCACCGGCCCAACGTGGTACCACAGATCCACTGCCACCAGCGGCAGCCGGTGATCCTCGCGCAGAATCACTTCCAGCCCGTTCGGCAGCGTGTACTTCTCATACTTCAGATTGGGCACCTTCAGTGCCGCGGCAGGGGCTGGAGCGGCAGCCTCCCCGGTCGTTGGGTTCAGAACTCCAACGGAAACAAGCAGCGCACATACCGCGGCTACAAGCGAACGAGACACAAGCGAACGACTCATTGGGATATCTCCACAAGGCAATTAGACAACAGGGAAAAATTGCAACGTGACCGGCCAGGGGAGGCGGCAAGGCACACTTCTGGAGAAGGTTGGGGAACCTCTCCACATGTCAGACGTTAGTCAGCGCCGTCGGGAATCGCAGCCCTATCTCAAAACGCAGCACAGGGTGAAATGACCTGATGTACCTTGAGCATCCCTTACCAGCGCCTAGCCACTCAGCTACTTCTCGACTTCCACGCCCCGCCAGAAGGCCACATGGTTCTTGATCTTCCGAGCTGCCGGCTTGGGATCGGGATAATACCAGGCAGCATCCGGATTCTCCTGTCCGTCTCCAAACAGCGAGTAGTAGCGAGCCTGCCCCTTCCACGGGCAGGTCGACGTGGTCGAACTCGGCCGGAAAAACTCCCGTTTCAACGAAGACTCAGGAAAGTAGACGTTCCCTTCGACCGTTTCATACTTGTCACTTTCGGCAATGACGATGCCGTTCCAAACTGCTTTGGCCATAATCCGATTCTACGTCCATTCTTCTCTGAATTCCTGCGCGCCAGCAAGAAACCAATGAGCCTACAGGCTGGTTGATCCTATCGGCGGCGATCGCCGGCAGGATCAACCATGGCCCTAATTCATTCGCCGATCACTGACACGGCAGTCACATGTACGCTCTTGGCGCCCTGATCGGCAGTCGCCGTAATCGTGACATGCTTTCCGTATGCATCTTTAACCGCATCCGGATTATCGATCGACCAGACTTCCTTCTTGGCTTCATCCACAAATACCGGCTTGCTGCCGCCTTCAATGCATTTCTTCGCACAGGCCGCACCTGTACCCGCATGTTTGGCTCCGCACATCGAATCGGAAACCCAGCCATCGATTTTAGTGGAGTCCGCAGCAAACGCGGAGATGGCGACCAACGACAGCGCCGAGAACGAAAGAACAGCGAATCTCTTCATAGGGAAATCTCCATTCAGGAATTGACTCACGAATTTCCTATCATGTTGGAACATTGTGAGGATGCGCCAAATCTGCACAATTTGGCAAGTTTCACGATCGTCCCATCGAAAAGGCTAGGTCGCGTTGCGCGCCGCCCGCATCCGTTCGACATTCTGCTTGGCCGCTTCAAACCTTGCCGTTGCCGCTGGCGAGTTTTCAATCAACTGCAGCGTCTTCGTAAACCACGTCGGAGATTTCTCGTGAATCGCCGGCAGCAGCGGTGCAAACTTGGCCAGAAGAAAAAACGGCTCCGCATTGCAGTCCACAAATAGGTCCGCCGAAAGCGACCCATGCAGCACCAGCGCCGCCGCCATCTCCCAGTACGTCACCACCTGCCGCAGCCACGCACTCTTCTCCGAACCGGAATCCATCACCACAGTAAAAAATTCGTCAGCGCTGGTCGGCCAGAACTCGCCCGTCAACCACGCCCGCGCTTTGCGCATCACGGACTCCGTCCGTAATTCGTACAACTTCAAAATCAATTCCCCATCCGCACTCGTCGAAAGCGTTCGTTGCACAATGCCTCCCAGCCAAACCACGCTCCTCATCCTATCCCATCGCCGCACGCGGTTCTGGTCCACGGCTTCCTTTTCCCGGCTCCCCTCCAAACGTCCAGCGATCCCCCAGCAGAAAATTCACAACCGAACAGCACACAATGGCGATCAGGTTTGCCGCTACCAACGGCAGCCGCGCGCCTTGTACCAGGGCCCACATCAGCGCCAGGTTCCCCACCATGGACACCAGCCCGTTCGATAGGTGAAACCTTAACAGCCGCCCCCGCACCGCCGAATCATCACGACGATCCCGCCACGTGTAGCGAACATGCCAGACAAAGTTGTGCAGCAGAGTCACCTCGATCGCGATTGCCGTCGCCAGCAGCGTATGCCCCCGCGCCCAGCGCCCCATCCCCGCCAGCAGCCCCAGCTGCACCACCATCCCGATCGCGCCAACCACGTTGAATTTCCACCATCGCATTAGCGCACTCATACCAGCGGTTCCTCGCGATACAACTGCGCCGTGTGCCGTACCGCGACCGTCACCACCATCGCCAGCATGCCCACCGTTGCAATCGTGCCTCCCAGATCGAACAACAGCATCCTGTGGCCAAACAGCGTCGAGTAGGGACTTCGCAGCAAAGCCAGGTTTCCAATCACCAACAGGATCCGTATTTCGGTCGGCCCAAATAGCCCCTGCGACATCTCAAACGAAGACAAGGTGTACGTGGCCAGATAGCTTTCCCCCGCCAGCAGCAGAAATCCCACCAGCATCGCGATCGCCACCTGCCAATGCAGAAATCCGGAAAACCCCAGCCCCAGCGTCAGCGCCACCGACCCAAACATGTCCACCATGTGGTCTACATAAAATCCGTACCGCGGCCGCTGTTGCTGACGCACCCGCGCCAGCGTTCCATCCAGACTGTCTCCCAGCCAGTTCAGACCTAGGCACAGGATCACCCCCAGCAGCGCCAGCCGATGCTGACCGGCCAGCGCGTAGCAGATACCTCCGCCAATCTGCGCCAGCAAACCCAAAAGGGTTAGTTGGTCTGAAGTCACCCAAGCCGGCGCTCGCTCCGCCATCCATCCCAACACCCGCTTCTCCACAGCCGCCGTCAATGACGCATTGACCCGTCGCGCCGCCCGAAAACCAACAACCTCACCCTGCACCGTCAAATTCGTACTCATCGCATCTCCTCACTTCCAGTCCCTGGTTTTTAGTACCTTGGTCCCTTGGTCCTCAGTCCCTTAGTCCCTGCCTTCGTCCTACTCCCTACTGCCTATTCCCTAGCCCTTCCCGCGCCGACCGCAGCGTGAACTCCATCGATTCCCGCGGCACGCTCTCCACAAACGGCCGCACCGCCCATCCGAGTCCCGCCGGAATCGCCCGCGTCAGCGAAACCGACTCAATCTGCATGTAAAGCCCCCCAGTCCTCTCCTCGTAGCTCCAGTAGGTATCCAGCCGCCACAGAAAGCCATGCTCCTCCGTCGACGTCATGGCCCGTTCCGAATTCGTCCCCGGCGCGTCGATCTCCGTAATCCTCGTACTCCTGGAAATGCTGTACCCGTGTCGCGCATCCAGCTGTCCAAATGCCACGTCATAGTCGGAATCCATCACGACTGTGATCACATGCCGCTGCCGCACCCGCATCCATGCCTGCATGCGATTGCCCGGTAGCGATTCCGACCTCGCGTTCAGCACCTCAGGCGCAAAGACCTTTGGGTACGCGTCGAAATTCCGCAGCAGCCGCTCAAACTGCGCAGCTGTAGCCCCCGGCGCAAACGCCGTACCCCGCCAGTGATGCAACATGGCCCCCGGCAGCGGCCTTCCCAGCGCCGGAGTTACCTGCTCCACCAGCAGTTCTCCGCGCCGCAGCTGGGCCTCCCCTTCGCCCACTGGCCAAACCACAAAATGATCCGCCGACCCATGTTGCCGAGCCAGCCTTGCTTCAATCGTCCCGATATACGCCTGAAAGGCAGACACCGCATCCGCCGCCGGCTCAGCTCCGGACCCCGTCGTCAGTGCGCTCAGCATCAGCAGCCCGCACACCACGCAGAACCGTCGAGTCCCTGTCCTCCGAAAATCTCTGAATCGCGTTCGTTTCATGTCTGCACCCTGCGCTTTTCCCGTCCGGGAAGCAATACATGAAATCTCATTCACCCGCCAATGAACCTCACCGCGCAAAGGATTGCAAGAGCAGCACTTCCGCGAAGTTCTCCATCGACCAAAGGCCTGCTCAGCCACCTCACCGTCAGATACACTCAGGAAGTGATGACCCTGCCAGCCCCACGTTATCGATTCGGAATCTTCGAAATCGATCTGGCGTCCGGCGAACTTCGCCGCCAGGGCTTGCGCGTCAAGCTCAACGCCCAGCCTTTCCAGGTCTTATGCATGCTCCTCGCCCGCCCCGGCGAACTCCTCACCCGCGACGAAATCTCCAAAGAGCTCTGGCCGGAAGGAACCTTCGTCGATTACGAACACGGCCTCAACTCCGCCATCAACCGAATTCGCGAAGCTCTCGGCGACACCGCCGGCAACCCCAGGTTCGTCGAAACCCTGG
>CAILBQ010000198.1 GCA_903832475.1 uncultured Acidobacteriota bacterium
AGACAGATTTGACAACCGAGCTGGTCAAGGAATTCACCGAGTTGCAGGGAATAGTTGGCGGTTTGTATGCGCGGCACCAGGGGCTGGGTGAGACGGTGGGTGCGGCGATTTACAGCCAGTACACGCCAGCCTCGGCGGACGATCCGATCCCGACGACGGTGGAAGGGCAGTTGCTTGGCATTGCCGACCGTATTCAAACCATCGTGGCAATGTTCGGGATTGGCAATGCGCCGACCGGGTCGAAGGATCCGTTTGCGCTGCGGCGGGCTGCGAATGCCATTGTGAAGATCCTTGCGGAATCCAATCTGCCGCTGACGCTGAGCGACGTTGTACTGGCTTCAGGAAGCAACAAAGATGCCGTCCAAAGTTTCCTGGGCGAACGGCTGAGCTTTTACCTCAAGGATGTGCGCGGGTTTGCTTATGACGTGGTTGCGGCGGTGCTGGCTGCCGATGCGAACGACGTGCGCGATGCGATTGCGCGAGCCGAAGCATTAACCGGGGTTCGAGGGTCGGACGACTTCATCGCCATCTCTGCCGCGTTTAAGCGCATCAAGAACATCCTTCGCCAGGCCGCGGAAAAAGGTGAGCAGTTTGGGCCTGAGAGTCTGAGCTCAACGAACCTGCAGCAGCCGGAAGAGCGGGCGCTGTACACGGCGTCGACGGCGCTTGCAGCGCAGGTCGCCGGATTGCGTCAAGAGCGCAACTACGGCGCCGCGTTGGAGGCCATCGCCACGTTGCGCCCCACCGTCGATGCGTTTTTTGACAAGGTGATGGTGATGGCGCCGGAGCCTGAGCTGCGCGCGGCCCGGCTGGCGCTGATTCAATCTGTGCTGGACGGTTTTTCGGGCATCGCCGACTTCAGCGAAATCGTGATTGCCTGAGCCGCGACGTTCCCAATCAACCTCTCGGGCGACGTGGAGTTCTCGAATCCCTTTGCCCTGCTGCCGCGTCTAAAATTATTACGATGTCTGACACGATTTCATTAAGTCTTTGGTACCCGCAGCTCCGCCTTGAGGCGCTCGAGGACAAGCTGGTCACGGTGCTGCAGCAGTTTGCGGCGCATGGCGGCGAGCCGGGCGTTTTTTCTGCCACCGCGTGGCCTATCAACTGGCGTGAAACCGCCGCTTTTCAGGAAATTTATGGCCTCGGTGAAAACGCCAGCCAGATTGAATTTGCCGTCACCGAAGCGTTTGAGCTGCTGCATGCCGATTACGCTTACGAATTCCAGATCGGCTGGACGCTGTGGGAGCCGGAGGTGAATGGCGGCTCGAACCCCAACTGGGTGCGCACGCCGCGCCTGGTGCGGGTGATCGGGTACGGGCCGGAATTCGACGACGGCGCCTACGAGCAGGAGGGCCACATTCGCATTGAATTTGGGACCGATACTCCTTTTCTGCAGGAGGATGTGCGGCTCACGCCGGAGGCGATCCGGTGTATCGAGGAGAATGTCCGGCAGTTGATTGAGCTGACCAACGCGGTGGAAAAAGAGTCGGAAGCTTCGGCGCGGTTGTTGTGGTCGGAGCTGGGCGAGAGCCTGGCGGCGAGACTTGCGGCCCGCATCAATCGTCTGCAATAAGCACAAAGCCGTCTGCGAAAGCACGCCTGGAAGAGTTGGAACGAGTGGAAGAATGCGGCTAAGCCTGCCCCGGTTCACGATTGAGCGCCTTCGCACGCTGGTGCTGGTCGGCGGGGTGGTGCTGGTGCTGGCCATTGGGATTCTGCTGGGGCTGGGGCAGTGGAAGCTGCGGCGGCTGGCGAAGGACATTCCCAAGCGGCTGGGTGTCGACATTCAGTCGCAGGGCAATGACGTCTATTACAGCCAGTCGCGCAAGGGCAAAACACTGTTCAAGATTCACGCGGCGCGGGCGGTGCAGATGAAGGCTGCGGGGCGCACGCTTCTGCATGACGTGCACATCGATTTGTATGGCGAGGACGGGACGAGGGCGGACACTATTTCCGGCAGTGAGTTTGAGTATGATCCCGGGGCGGGGATCGCCGAAGCTGCGGGCGAGGTCGAGATCACGCTGATGAAGCCGGGCGTGAAGCCAGCGATTGCGCAGCTTGCGCCGGGAGCCAAGCCTGCCGCACCGGCGGTGAAGCAGCCAATGGTCGGCAATATTGCGATCCCGGACAGCGAAATTCACGTGAAGACGAGCGGCCTCACGTTCAACCAGAAGAGCGGCGTGGCGACGACGGCGCAGCGGGTGGATTTTGCGCTGCAGCAGGGAAGCGGAAGCTCGATGGGGGCGACGTTCACTTCTTCCAAGGGACTGCTGGTGCTGCATCATGATGTCAATTTGCATGTGGAGCGGAACAGCGCCCGCAGCCATACCGGGCCGGTGAATCTGCACGCCGACCACGCTGAATTTGACCGCACCGAGGAAGTCTGCCGGATGCAGCAGGCGCATGCTGTGTATTCCGGCGGAAGGGTCGAGACGGCGGATGCGCTGATCCATTTTCGCGAGGATGGTTCGGTGATTCGCATGGATGGATCCGGCGGGGTCGACCTCCAGACGCAGACGGGCAGTCATGTTGCGGCGCCGCGAGGGACGCTGGATTTTGACGAGGAGAATCATCCGCAACACGGCGTGCTGGAGGGCGGGGTGAAACTGAATGTCAACCAGCCCGCACGGCAGATCCAGGGATCTTCGCCTCGTGCGCTGCTGTCGTTCAATGCGCAGGGAGTCTTGCGCCAGGCTCACCTGGAGCAGGGCGTTACGTTTGACACTCAGCAATGGACTTCCGCGAAAGGTGCGCCGGTTCGGCTGCATCGCAGCTGGAAGTCCCAGGTGGCTGACGTCGCGTTCGCGGATGCACCGCGAGGACAGGGCGTGGGAAGAGGCGACGGAGAGCAGACGGGGAATCAGCCGCGAGTTGAGTTGCGCAGCATCCACGGTACAGGCGGTGTTTTTATCACTTCCGATTCGAACGCGCCGGGAAGCAGTCCTTCGAAATTGTCCGCGGATACGGTGTTTGCGGAGCTGAGGCCAGGGGGCGGGCTTTCCACGCTGAGCGGGAACGGACATGCGATGTTCGAGCAGCGAACGGCGGCGGGAGTCCATCAGACCAGCAGTTCGGATCAACTGGACGTGCGCTTCCGAGAAGACGGAACGGCTGCGACCCATGGCGGGGGGAAGTCTCCGTCAGAGAACGCGGAAATTGATTCGATTGTGCAGACGGGCCACGTGGTGCTGGTGCAGGAGGCGCCGCCGGCGCGACCAGGGGGCGGCAGCAAGACGACTTCGGGCACGGTGCGGGCGACGGCCGACCGGTCGGATTATGACGGAGCCAGTGAGATGCTGCATCTGACCGGGCTGCCGGGGGGGGGTTCGCCGAGAGTGCGCGACGGGGCGCTTGATCTGACGGCGACGGTGATCGATTTTGCGCGCGGGTCCGGGGACGCATTTGCGCATGGTGATGTGAAGGCGAGCTGGGCTTCTTCGGTCAACGCCGGGACTGCACTGCCTGGCGCCACGCTGCTCGGCGGAGGGACGACCAGCGGGGGCGGCGGCGGCCCTGTCCATGCGGTTGCTGCTGAAGCTGAGTTGCACCAGGGGACGCAGGAGGTAATTTTCAGGGCCGCGAGTGGAGGCGCGCTGAGTGGTTCGTCCGACGCGCTGCCGCGGTTGTGGCAGGGGGCCAATTCAATCATCGCTCCGCTCATCACGCTGAATCGTCTGAAACAGACGCTGACGGCGCAGGCGAGTGGACCGGCGACGCCTGTGCGCACGGTGCTGGTCACGACGCAATCGGCCAAGGGGTTGGCCGGTTCGCGATCGACGGGGAAAGCGTCCGCAGCGAATGGAGTGGCGCAGGGGAGTGGGCCGTCCGTGATTCGGCTGCGCAGCGGCGATCTGCATTACTCCGAAGGTGAGCGGCTGGCTGTGCTGCGGGGGGGGCCGGTGGGCAGTGTCACCGCCGAGACGTCGGGGCCGAATGGCGCGACGACGGTTGTTTCGCAGGAAGCCGATGTGCGGCTGTTGCCGGCGGGGGTGCATTCCGCTCCCAAAACAACTTCGTCAGCGGGATCTTCGGCGAGTCCGTCGGGGTCTGGCGTCGATCAGCTCATAGCGCGCGGCCATGTCTCGGTGGACTGGCCGGACCGGAAGGGTAGCGGGGAGAAGCTGGTGTATCTGAGCGAGGATGGGACCTTTACGCTGACTGGGACCGGCGCCGCTCCGCCACGGATCACCGACCAGGTGCGCGGGTCGGTTACCGGCAGCGCTTTGATTTTCCATAGCCGCGATGATAGCGTCACTGTCGAAGGCAACGGTGGCAAGACGGTAACCGAAACGCAGTCGCCGAAGTAGCGGCTGGATGAACGTTTGGATGGGAATGCAGACACTAAGCGCCGAGGGAATCGGCAAAACCTACGGCGGCCGGCAGGTGGTTCGCGATGTCAGCCTGAATATCTCGCGCGGAGAAGTGGTGGGCCTGCTCGGTCCGAACGGCGCGGGCAAGACGACCAGCTTCTACATGATTGTGGGGCTGGTGGCTCCTGAATCGGGGCGCGTCATGGTGGACGACGTCAATATCACGCGTGTTCCCATGTATTTGCGCGCGCGGCACCACGGCATCAGCTATCTTCCGCAGGAGCCGTCGGTGTTTCGCAAGCTGACGGTGGAAGACAATATTCTCGCGGTGCTGGAGGCGCAGCCAATTCCGGACCAGGAGCGGCGCAACCGGACGGAACGGTTGATTCAACAGCTCAATCTGCGGCACATTCGCGGAACCAAGGGGTATGCCTTGTCGGGCGGCGAACGGCGGCGCGTCGAAATTGCGCGCTGTTTGTGTATTCAGCCTAGCTTCCTGCTGCTGGATGAGCCTTTCAGCGGGATTGATCCCATTGCGGTGCTGGATTTACAGAAAATTATCTTCGATTTGAAATCGAGTGGCATTGGCATCCTGATTACCGACCATAATGTCCGCGAAACGCTGTCGGTGACGGATCGCGCGTACATTATTGCCGAAGGCAAGATCTTCCGTACCGGTACCCCGCATCAGCTGGGGAATGACCCGGAGGTGCGACGCGTCTACCTGGGAGAGGGATTTTCACTGGAGTAGCGGGTCTCTAGATTGGGTGTCTTCATTCCTGGGTTAGTCGGTTCCAGCGATTGTTCGTCTCATAGACACTATGGCGGGGCGAGCCGTCGCCGGGAACTCCTTCGGGAACAGATGTACGCGGAATTCCGGTTCTGAACTTTGCCCATTCCGGCACGCCTGTCCTGAACCAGAACAACTTCCCCCAACGTATCGCTGGCAAGATATTTATACTTGGGGGG
>CAILBQ010000199.1 GCA_903832475.1 uncultured Acidobacteriota bacterium
AGTGCTTGCCGAGAAACTCGACCAATGGCGCGTAGAACGGGGACCGCAGGCCGGCTTCTGCGGCCTCGTCGATGCGCAGGTATCCGCCCTGCATGGCGCGCACGATGAGCCAGCGAAGCGGTTCGGGGATCCAGTCGGCGGAGCGCCGCTGCGCAAAGGGGAGCGATTCAAAGCCCGTTGTCCGGCCGGTGATCATGCCGGCAAGCATCTGGCCCGCGAGGTTGCTGGTGGACACGCCCTGGCCGGTATAGCCGCCGGCAAATGCGATGCGCGAAGTGGGGTCGAAGCGCACTGCGGGGGTCCAGTCCATTGGCATGCCTACGGGGCCACCCCAGCCGTGGGTGAAGCGAATGCCCTGGAGCGATGGGAACCAGTCGAGAAGCGAGCGTTGTATCAGCCTCAATGTCGCCGCATGACGATCTTGTTCGTCAGAGATCTTTGATGCGAAGGCGTAGGGCGCGCCACGACTGCCGAAGAGGATGCGGCCATCGGGAGTCTTGGTGAGATAGACGACGGTGTTGCGCGTGGAAGCAAGATTTTCGCCGCGGTCCCAGCCGATCTCTTTCCATTGTTGCGGTGTGAGTGGTTCGGTGAGACAGATGAGGGAATAGACGGGCAGGAGTGCGCGATGCAGCTTGGGAATTCTCGATAGATAGGCTTCGCCTGCGAGGACGAGCGCTTTGCGGGCGCGTAATTCACCAGCCTCAGTAATCAAGCGCGCCTTATTGCCGCCTTCAAATCTGGTGACTGAGGTTTGCTCATAGAGAATGCCACCGCGAGCTTCGACGGCACGTGCGAGGCCGCGAATGAGGCGGCCGGGATGAATGCCAGCACCGTCTGGCGTGTAGAGGCCGCCGTGCACGTCGGTGATGTGAATGCGTTCAGCGACTTGCTGAGATGTGAGGAATTGATAATGGCCAGCGAGGCCGAGGCGATCGTAGGCTGCGAACGATGCGCGCAGGGCAGGTAATTGGTGGGCACCGCGGGCAACGGTCAATGTGCCCGCGGGGCGGAAGCATGTGTCGATTGATTCGGTCTGGGATACATCGCGGATTTCGTCGACGGCGGACTGCAGAGCCAGTAGCACGGCGCGTGCAGAGTTGGCTCCCCAGCGGCGATGCATGGCGTTGGCGGAGACGGGAAAGCGTGGGGAACACCAGCCACCGTTGCGTCCCGAAGCGCCGTAGCCGGCGATCTCTTGTTCGACCACGGCAACCTTGAGTTCTGGATTGTGGCGCAGAAGATAGTAGGCGGTCCACAGGCCGGTGTAGCCGGCACCGAGGATGGCCACGTCCACGTCTTCAGAGCGTTGCATGGCGGGGCGTGGGGTGAGGACTTCGCCTGCGTCTTCAAGCCAGAAGCTTACATCTCTGTATTGTTTCACTGTCGCATCTGCCATGGATTGCTGAGAGATCAGGACATCGAGTTAGAAAGTCTTGGCCGAAAGAAGCCAACCGGCGGTCATGGCGAAGGCGATGCCGAGACCTTCACGCTTTGATATTTTCTCGTGCAGGAAAAGCATGCTCAGGACGATGGTGATTACGGGATAGAGGGAGGACAGCGAAATAACCGTGGCCACTTTGCCTTTTTGCACGGCGGCGAAGAAGGCGAGGAAGCCGATGAAATTGACAGCGCCTGCGGCGACGGACCACCAGAAGCCAGCGGCGGTGCGCTGGATCTGAAACTGTTCGAGACTGAGCACCACGGCGACAACGACAATGACGCCGACCGCTTGAAAGATAAGTGTCTGGCGGGGACGAGAGTAGGCAGAGGCAAGCCCGCTGAAGACACCCCACAGACCCCAGCAGAGCACGGTAAGGATGGAATACAGGATCCATGGCTTCATTGGCTTTGCCTCCGCGATTCGAACTATTGAGTTATGAAGTTGTCAGTACCAGCCGATTGGTTTTTCGCTCAGGTTGATGTGGACCTGCTTGGTTTCGAGATACTCTTCGATGCCCCATGGGCCTAACTCGCGGCCTGTACCAGATTGTTTGTATCCGCCCCAGGGAGCCTCTACACATGTTGGCTGCATGTGATTCACCCAGACGATGCCGGCGCGCAGCTGCTTGACGACGCGGAAGGCTTTGTAGATATCGCGGGACCAGACGGCGGCGGCGAGGCCGTAGGGCGTGTCGTTGGCGATGCGCACGGCATCAGGCTCGGCATCGAAGGGAATGACGGCGGCCACGGGACCAAAGATTTCTTCACGGGCAATGCGGGCGCTATTGTCGACGTCGTAGAAGATGGTGGGTTCGATGTAATAGCCCTTGTCGAATTGGACCGCGCGGCCGCCGCCAGAGGCGAGCCTGGCCTCGCCGCGGCCAATGGCGAGATAGCTGCTGACGCGGTCATACTGGTCTTTGCTGACGACGGGGCCCATCCTGGTTTCGCGGTCCATGGGAGCACCTAGACGGATGGTCTTCGCTTTGGCAGCCATGGCTTCGACGAATTTGGAATAGATGGATCTTTCGACCAGGATGCGGCTGCCCGCAGAGCAGACTTCGCCCTGGTTGATGAAGATGCCGAAGAGCGCGCCGTCAATGGAAGCTTCCCAATCGGCGTCGGCGAAGAAGATGTTGGGTGACTTACCGCCTAACTCGAGGGTAACTCGCTTGAGAGTGTTGGCGGCGAGTTTCACGATGCTCTTGCCGACTTCGGTGCTGCCGGTGAAAGCGATCTTGTCGACGAGAGGATGCTCGACGATAGGAGCGCCGCAGCTCTCGCCGAAGCCATTGACGATGTTGACCACGCCGGGCGGGAGGCCCGCTTCCTCGAACCACTGGGCGAGCATCATGGCGGTGAGCGGCGTTTGTTCGGCCGGCTTCAAGACGCAGGTGCAGCCAGCGGCCAGTGCGGGTGCGAGTTTCCAAGCGGCCATGAGGAGCGGGTAATTCCAGGGGACGATCAAGCCGGCTACGCCGATGGGTTCCTTGAGCGAGAGGCTGAGAGCATTGGCGGAGACGGGATTGACGAGGCCAGGGATCTTGGTGGCGAGGCCTGCGTAATACTCGAAGACTTCAGCGACAGCTTCGATGTCGCCTTCGCCTTCGACGATGGGCTTGCCGGTGTTGCGGGTTTCCATTTCGGCAAGCGGCGTGAGCTGTTCGCGTACCTTGGCTGCGAGATTGAAGAGAATGCGCGCGCGGCTCTGCGGCGTGGACGATGCCCAAGGGCCGGAGTCGAAAGCACGACGGGCGGCTTGAACGGCAAGGTCAACTTCGTATGCGCCTGCTTCGACGATATCGGCAAGGACTTCTTCGGTCGAAGGGTCGTACACCGGGAAGGTTTTGCCGGACTGATTACCAACCCATTGGCCATCGATGTAAAGCTGGTAGGCGCCTTGCTCCGACTGCATTCGAGATACCTCTTTTCGGTGGCATGGAAGGAGACACACGTCGAGTGGACAACATGCGCATGAGATGAAGGCAGGGAAGAGCGACTGCTACTTGAATATCATTTTCGCGATGAAATCCCAAGGCAAATCGAACGCCGCCCCGCACATCATTGGGGGAGCGAAAGGATCCAGTGCATGGTCTTTTCTGTCAGGAGGTGAAAGGCCTGGATGGCCAACCGGAGATCTGTTTCGGTGGTGTCTTCGATGCTGTTATGACTAATGCCGCCGAGGGACTGGACGAAGAGCATGGTAGTGGGAATGCCGAGACGAGCGACTTCCGCGGCATCGTGCAGAGGGCCGGATGGGAGGCGGTGCGACTTGCCTGTTGTTTGGAGAATGGCCTCTTCGCAGAGCGATATCAGGTGCGGATGGAAGGGGACTGGCTCGATGCTCCAGATGCGAGACCACTCGACGGTGCAGCCTTCCTCCTGAGCAAAGCGATAGCTCGCCTCCTGTGCCTCGCGGAACATTTGCGCGAGGACGCCGGCGTCGAGATCCCGTTGATCGAGGGTGGCCTCGGCCCTACCCACGACAGCCGTCACGATACCGGGATAGGTCTTAAGGCTTCCCATGGTGCAGACGGCATCGGGATGTTTGCCGGCGATTGCGCGTATTTCGAGAGCGAGTTTTGCAGCGGCGGCGAGGGCGTCGCGGCGCTGCTTCATGGGGGTTGAACCGGAGTGAGCTTCCTGTCCATGAAAAGTCACAGCATGACGTTCGACGCCCTTGGTGCCGAGGACTGCGCCGAGAGGAATGCCCATGGACTCGAGTACCGGGCCTTGCTCGATATGCAGTTCAAGATAGGCGCAGGCGTTGGCGCGTTCAATGGCGGCGGCTCCGATGTTGGCGACGTCGATTCCGTTTTCCTGCAAAGCGGCCTCGAGCGTGATGCCGGATTTGTCAGTGCGAACGCGATCGGCCGCGATGGAGTGAGTGCCGGCGAATGCGGAGGAGCCGAAGAGACTGCGGCCAAATCGCGCGCCTTCTTCATCGGCCCAATCGAC
>CAILBQ010000200.1 GCA_903832475.1 uncultured Acidobacteriota bacterium
AACTTGGCTAAAGCATCGCTTAGCGATGGGAGGAAGTGTCTTAGGCAACGTTAAGACCATCCTTTTCTATTCGTCGTCTCGCCTCCTCAGTTGTAAGTCATCCGAAAGATAGGTTATTTCGGCTTCTCCGCTGGAAAGAGAGGACCGGAGCGGGGCATCATCGACTGTAATCATCCTTTTGCACGTGATTCACCTCAATTAACTTAAACCCTCACCCGACTTCGCAGTGAACGATAACGCATGAGTACCGCGCACTCTACGTTGGATCAATCATCCTTGGTTGGCTTGCGTAATCTTCACATCTCAAGAGATCGCTGATCTGAGCTATCGGATACATACGTTCTTCGGCTTATGAGCGACAATTGGGCTTCGCGCAGAAGCTCATTTCGGGTTCCATGCCCAGACGATTCTGGGGCCGCACAACTGTCCCATCGATGTATAAACCATACTTGAATGGCGAGGAAAGAATGCCCAGTCACCCCGTAATCCAGGAGATTCGAACTGTCACCAGCGGCACGTTCACCGGGCTAGTCCTTGAAGGTCGAGGACCTATCGTTGTGGAGTTCATGTCTTATGGTTGTTCTCACTGCCGGACCATCGCTCCGATCCTGGAGCAAGTGGCACAAATGCCGGACTTCAACGAGCAGATCTTCATGTTGAATATCGCCGTCGACCCAGAGCTCGCAGAGCGCTACTCAATTCAAGGAACCCCAACCTTCATTATGTTTCTCGACGGTCAGACCATAGGAATGGTGGAAGGCCTGGAGCCAGAACTTCAGACTGTTCTGAGTGCCCTGACACAGCCATTTGAGTAATCAGAAGGAAAGTCAGGTACAACAGATGGACAGACAACCAAAGCCGATACTACTTTATGACGATCAGTGCAGCGTATGTCGTCACATCGCATCCTGGGTGCGGAAGTCGGCAAAGAATAAAGCAGGCGAAACCAGCATCCTCGACAGGCCGATTGGTAATGATCCTGAAGCGCTCCGTATGCTGAACCCCGCCTTGGACATTTGGGATGCTTACGCGACGATCCATGTTTTGATGCCCGATGGCTCGATGAGACTCGGCGGGGAGGCCGTCGCGGAAGTTCTACGACAGCTACCAGAGACCCGCTGGTTCACATGGATGTTTGCGTTCGCCATGCTCGGCTTTCGTCCATTCCAGGCCATCCTGAATCTCGCCTACAGTACCTTGGCGGACGTGCGTCCGATCTTCGGCTGCGAAAGCTGCGGTTCTCCGGCTCCATGGGTGAAGCCGATTCGGTGGCTGGTAAAACTGGTGGGGACCGCGTTCGGCGTGATTCCTAAGCCGAGCGCGCCTCCCCACTTCACTCGCATCGCTTTCAGCACTCCTCGATCGCCATCGCAAACGATGAGCGCAACACTTCCCTCGAATCAAATCGCAACGACGTTTATCTCGTCAATACGTTCGCCAACTCCTCTTGCCAGTACTCTTCAAGATCATAGTGACGGTGCAGCTTTGCCTCGTAGTCGCGAGCGATGAGCAAACCTTCGCTATACTCGGGGCTCTTCCGAATCGTCTCGCGCTTCAGACGCAGGTAGACACTTGAGTCTTCATAACTGATGCGGCCTACAGAGCGGGTAGAAATGAGGACCTTCTTCCCTGGCCACCAGTTGCGCGTCCCAACGATGAGATAGC
>CAILBQ010000201.1 GCA_903832475.1 uncultured Acidobacteriota bacterium
ACCACGACGTGCCGCGTGAAAACAAGGAGCGCGTCGAGTTCCTCAAAGGCATTGCCGGTTTGGAAAGCGGAGTTACAACCGCAGGCGGCCTGATCAATTACGTGACCAAGCGGCCGGCCCTCGTGAAGACCATCGAAGTCGCCACTGATCATCGCGGAACCACCTATGGGACTGTCGATCTGGGCCAGTTGTTTGGCGCAGCAAGACAGTTCGGCATTAGGACCAACCTTGCCGGGGAAGAAATCAAGTCTTACGTGAAAGACGCCAATGGATGGAGGGCCGTCGGCACGGCGACCGCGGATTGGAAGCCAACCAAATCAACTCATCTGCAAGGAGATTTCGAGTTTCAGCACAAGGTGGAGCGATCTGTCAGCGGCTACCAGTTACTGGGTGGGACAACGGTGCCGGACCTGCATAGCGTCTACCCCTCAAACATGCTGGGCGTGCAAAGCTGGTCAAAGCCCAACACCTTCGATGTCTTCAACACCAGCGTTCGCGTCGATCAGGACCTGCACGCCAGTTGGAAAGCTTTCGCCTCGGCCAGCCTAAGTCATTCGCTGATCGATGACAACGTGGCCTATGCCTATGGCTCGGGCGATGACAACGGCAACTCCATATGCGCGAACGCCCCGAACTCTCCTATTTACTTTTTTTGCCCTGACGGGACCTATGCCGTTTCCGACTACCGCGATCCCAATGAACTGCGCCTTGATTCGCAGGCGGAAACGATTATCAGCGGCCATCTGAGAACCGGCCCTGTGACTCATGATTTGACCGGAGGCGGAGAGATCTTCCGCCGCAGCGTTCAGCAGCCGTCCGCTGCCGTGTATACCTACGTGGGCTCTGAGAACATCTACCAGCCCGATATGCCGCTGCCAATCGACATCGATCCGACGACAGGGTTGCCCTACCAAGCTGGCCCCCAGGTGCTCTATGAAGACGATCACCAGTCGGCCGGCGTGGTGCAGGATCGCGTGCATCTTCCCGGTCACATTCAGTTGTTGGCCGGCGGCCGATTCGATTCGCTGCGCGACCATAACTACTCAGGCGACCTCAATACGGATAAGTCGATCTGGCTCCCACAGTATGCCGCGACCTTTAACCCGGTAAATTCGATGACTCTCTACGGCAACTACAGCGTGATGCTTTCGCTTGGTCCGCAGGCGCCTTTCTGGACGGAAAACAGCAGCGCATTTCTTTCGCCGTACTTCACGCGGCAGGCGGAAGTGGGAGCGAAGTACGAGCCCGGTCAGCGCATTCTGCTGACGACTGCCCTTTTCCGCATGAAGGCACCCTTCTTCTACCCCAAAGTCGATCCTGCGGATCCCACTGGCCAGAGCCTTATCTTTCTCAGCCAGGGGCATGAACTGCATGACGGCATCGAGTTTGGCGCGCAGGGCAAAGCTGCAAACTGGCTGCGGCTTTCGGCCACCGCGGCAGGCATCACGGCCAAGTCACAAGACACAGGAACGGCCAGCTTCGATAATAAGCAGGTCATCAACGTACCGCGCCTTCGGACAGCGGTTTTTGCTGACGTTCTGCTGCCGCACATGCGCATGCTCCGAGGAGGAGAGCTTCATCTTATGCCCGGATGGAGTTATACCAGCCGGAAGGAAGCGACGCGTGACGATGCGGTGAGTGTTCCCGGGTATAACTTGTTCAACCTCGGAGCGAGGTATTCTCCCGGCGGGGAGCAAGGCCATGTCAGCTACCGGCTCTATGCAGACAACCTGCTCGACAAGCGCTACTGGAAAGATACTGGAGCGAATTACGGCGATACGTTCATCCATCTCGGCGCGCCGGCCACGGTGCGGCTCTCGGCGCAGTATCGGTTTTGAAAGATGCTATTTGATGACAGCCCGGACGCAGTCAATGCGTTCCGAAGCCGACCCATGCGGGGGAGGGGGGAGGGGGGAGGGGGTACCCCTTTTCCGCGCATCTTTCTCATTGCGTTCGTTTTAGACGCCATTTATGTGCGGATTTGCGGCACTTTTGCGCACATTTGAATGAACGTTATCACGGAATTTGCCCGGAATCACCGCCAATTGGTCCAGGGGGACTGGTATGCCTGTGCCGCAGTGCTACCTGAGGCGCAGGTGGATTCCTCGTCCGCTATAGTGGGATCAGTCTCTATTTTACCTGCGGAGCAGAAATCATTATGCAAAGACGGACATGTTTATTTTTGGTGGCTCTGGCGCTGTTGAGCGCAGCTGCGCGGGGGCATGCGGCTGACGACAAAAAGTCCGAAAGGCCAACAGAATCAGCGGTTCCGGCAACGCAGGCGGATTCAACAACCGAGGGATCGGTGACGGTCGGCGGGCAGGCGATTGCCTACCGCGCGGTTGCCGGGACCTTGACAGTGGGAGCGACAAACTCGCAGGACGCGCTTTTGGGCCTGGATGGGAAGCTGCTGCCGGACTCCGGTGAAAAGGCTCCAGAGAGGATTGAAGACGCGGCGCCGACGGCGAGGATCTTCTACACCGCTTACTTCAAGAAAGTCGCGCCGGGGGAGATCCGGCCCATTACTTTCCTGTACAACGGTGGCCCGGGATCGTCGACCATGTGGCTGCACATGGGCTCATTTGGGCCCAAGCGGGTAGTCACGACCGACACAGTGCATGAGGCCGCAGCTCCTTACAAGATCGTCAATAACGATGCCAGTCTTCTGGACGTAAGCGACCTGGTATTCATCGACGCGCCGGGGACGGGATTCAGCCGGGTGTTTGGCAAGAATGCCGGCGAAGCCTTCTGGGGGATTGATCAGGATGCACACGCCTTCGAGCGTTTCATCCGCAGGTTCCTGACCAAGTACGAACGATGGAATTCGCCGAAATACATCTTCGGCGAGAGCTATGGGACACCGCGCAGCGCGGTGTTGAGCGCGGACCTACAGAATGTGGATTTGAACGGGATCATCCTGCTGTCGGCGATTCTCAGCTTCGACAACAGTGCCGATGAGCCGGAGCTGAATCCCGGCGTCGACCAGGCGTATGCGCTGGCGTTGCCGACCTACGCCGCCTCTGCCTGGTATCACAAGAAGCTGGCCAATCAGCCCCCAGCGCTGGAGCCGTTTCTGGCCGAGGTGGAGCAGTACGCACTGGGCGAATACATGGCCGCGCTGCTGCAGGGTTCGGAGCTGCCCGAGGCGCGCAAGCAGGCAGTCGCCGAAAAATTGCATGACTACACCGGCCTGCCTGTGGCGTATCTCATGAAGAGCAATCTGCGCGTGGAGGGTGGGGCCTTTTCAAAAACGCTGCAAGAGGATGCCGGCCTGACGACGGGGCGGCTGGATACGCGCTATGCCGGCCCCGACTACGATCCGCTCAGCAAGGATGCGGATTACGATCCGCAGAGCAACGCCATCTCTTCGGCCTACACGACTGCCATCAATCAATACATGCGCGAAGACTTGAAGTATGGGCAGAACTGGACCTACAAGCCCAGCGCGTATGGGGAGCCGGGTTTTCACTGGCAGATGCGCCGCACGGAAGGTGGCCAGAATGTGATGCCCGACCTGGCCAAGACACTAAAAGCCAATCCCAAGACCAAGGTGCTGCTGGCGGGCGGTTATTACGACCTGGCGACGCCATTTTTCGAAGGCATCTACGAGATGCATCACCTGCCGATTCCGAAGAGCCTGCAGGCCAACATCAGCTACAAGTACTACCAGGCCGGTCACATGATCTACGTGAATGATGGGATCCTGAAGCAATTTCACGACGATGTGGCCGCGTTCATCAAAGGGACGGAAGCGGCGAAGTAAGTGCTGCGCGCACGGCGGGCGGCTTCGCCGCAAAGGCAAAAGCGAAAGAGACGGATGCTTCACAATGCTCGGCTGCGAGCCTGCTTTGAACGACGAAGCAGATTCCCCTGAGGGGAATGACCGAAAGAAAAGCAAAAGCAACGGCGGGCCCAACTGTGAGTCATTCGACTGATTCTGGGACTGAGTTGTTACTTTTTGAATGCATGGCGCGTTTCGGGTATTGCTTCCCGGGTGGGTTTTGGTCATTGTGATGCTTAGCGACTAATAGGAGCGCTCTTTTTGCGGATACGACGATCGGCTCTAGCCTTGACGACAGCGATGCTGGTTGTTGCTATGGGCTGGACCAGCAGCGGCCAGGAAGTGCCTGGTACGCAATGGGTCGCGACGACTGCGAACGCATCCTCGGGAGCGGGCGCCGATTTGGCAAAGGCTGCGCTAACGCGGATCAGTCCGGCGGTGGAGCAGTTGCTGGCGTTCAGGGAGTCGGACGTCAAGTTCAAGCTGAACAGCCTGATGGATGTGCTGAGCGACCGGCGGCATGAAGGGTGGGTGCTGGCAGCGTATCCCGATCCCAAGACGCGCCAGCCGCTGATCGGGGCTGGGGTGAGCCTGGACCTGCCGGCACGGGAGCATGCGCAGCGCGACCCGCTGAATCCACATATGTTTCTCGAGCCGTCCTCGGCGGAGATGTGGCAGGCGGCGGGGTTGGAGACGGCGCGGCTGAATGCGATTCTGACTGACTTTTACAAGCAGGCGGGGACCTGGACGAAGCGGAACCGGCGGGAAAAGATTCGCGGACTAGAACCGCAGATTACCGACGAGGACGCGACACATTTGCTGCGCGTGGCAGCCATTCAAAGCGTAATCAACGCCAAAGCCTACTGCCGGAACTTTGACGAGATGAGCGCGTCGCAGCAGATGGCGCTGAGCCAACTGGTGTTCCAGATGGGGGTGAACCTGGAAGAGTTCAACACCTTCCTGGGCGTGATCAATCATGCCAATTTCGGTACAGCGAAAAGCGTGGCGGCGGGAACCGGGGTGGGCGAAGAGGTCGGCAAATTAGCGGCGCAGGACGAACTTGACTGGAAGTCGGCGCAGAAGTCGCTGGTCGAAAGCCAGTGGGCGCGCCTGTACCGGACGCGCGCGGTTGCGGTGATTGCCATGCTCAATCCGGATTATGAGGATAATCCGGCGATTGCCGAGCGGCAGGTGGGCGCGACGCTGCGGCCCGTTGCGGTGCATCGGGGCCGCGGGCGAGCGCGGGCCGTGCGTACCACGGCGAGCGCGGGACGGTCGCTGCATCATGGACCTGCAGGCAAGCGGGACGGGGCGCACAAGAAGCGGCGAGTCTGAGCATTTCCCCTCTGCTCTGAGAATCTAAGCTCTGGCCTGCGGTGAGAAAACGCTGGGAAGCGTAACAATCCCGTGATATGGTGGCGGCAAGAACGCTGCCTTCCCCAAGCGTGTTCCCATTCCGAAAATTGCAGACAGTTGCTTTTGAATCTGGAGAACACCTATGGCTACTGAGGCGATTCGCACGCCCGGCTCGCTTGCTTCGCGCCCCGTGTACCGGCCGGTTAACCGCGGCTTGGAGCGCGCATTTTTTGGCGGCATGGCGATCCTGCTGTGCGTCGTGGTCATTGTTGGCTTTGCACCCACTTACTTTGCGGCAGGGATGCTGCGCGCGCCGCTGCCCAGCCCCATTCTGCATGTCCATGGAGCGGCTTTCACTCTGTGGATGGTGCTGTTCCTGGTGCAGGCGGCGCTGATTTCCGCGAAGCGGGTCAAGTGGCATCGCTCACTGGGTACGATTGCGTTCTGTCTTCCGCCGGTCATGATCGTGCTGGGCATGTGGGCGGCGCTCGATGCGCTGCACCGCAAGGTGAGCATCGGGCCGCTGGACCCGGCGGTTTCGCTGTCGATTCCGCTGCTGGGGATTTCATGGTTCACGGTGCTGATCTGGGCGGCTTGGTCGACACGGCGCAGACCGGACGCGCACAAGCGGCTGATCCTGCTGGCTACGATTGCATTGACGGATGCGGCGCTGGGGCGTCTGCCGTGGAGCCGGGTGGGCATGTCGCCGGCGGGGGGCGCGGTAACGGGGCTGGGCATCCTGGTGCTGCTGGTGGTGCTGTATGACCTGTTCGCGCTGCACCGGATTCACCGGTCGACGATGTGGGCGGCGCCAATTACTTTTGCGGTGGGCGCACTGGCGGTACCGATCGGGATGACTCCGGCGTGGCATGCGATGGCGCGATCACTCGACAGTATGGTGTCGCGGCTCTATTAGTTCTTGAGTTCGATTACTCTCGATACTGATGAAACGGCATGTTCTGATCTACGGATTGATTGGCGGGATTCTGATCACCGTATTGAAGTGGTCCGAATCCCAGTTCCTGGTCGTGCAGCATTCCTTTGCAGTGTATGGCGGGCTGGTGGCGGCGACCTTTGCCGTTCTCGGCATCTGGCTGGGAGCGAAGCTGCGAGGACCACGGGAGCGGGCCGTCGCGAAAGAAGTGCCGGTGGAGCTTAGAGCGGGCGGCGAATCGTTTGTGGTGGACGAACGGAAGCGCGAGAACCGGAAACGCGAAGAATTAGGCATCACGCGGCGCGAGATGGAGATTCTCGTTCTGGTGGCGGAGGGGATGAGCAACCGCGAGATTGCCGAGAAGCTCTTTGTGAGCGAGAACACGGTGAAGACGCATTGCAGCCGGGCGTTTGACAAGCTGGGGGCGAAGCGAAGGACGCAGGCGGTGCAGATGGGCAAGGAATTGGGGCTGTTGCCGTGAGCGGAAAGGCATTTCGTCTTTGCCCGAATTGGCTCTTGTGGAGCGATCCCTATTCCGATGTTTGTTCGAGAGCACGGACCTGGTCGCAGGCGTCGCGGAATACCCCCGCGTTGTCGGTGATCAACAGGAGGAAGTAATCACATTCAGCGATATAAGAGCGAGGGCAAATCCAATCGAATTGTCTCCAGAAATATGGCGCCATGCTGTCGCTGTCATCCCGGTGTGGGCTGAATGCGGAATTGACGAATGCGTGGACGTGGCCGTGAATTAGCTCCGAGGTAAAAGGGTTGGAGCCGCGTGTTGCCAATCCGCCCAAATCGACTGGGTGGTCAAAGAGATACCACTCGTCCCAACCTTCGCGCGGAACGGCCGAAGGGTTTTCGATTCTGGGACTGTATGCTATGCCGTTTCGAAGATCCCAGCCATTTGCCGTTTCCTCCTCTGAGGGGTGATACGAACCGCTGTCAAAGGACGTAACCGCGAGATACATTCCCGCGACCAAGCCCGGGCAGAGTGTGAGAAGGTCATCGAGAGATTGCTCGGTGGCGAGCCACCGGTAGGTCCCATGCGCTCCGATTCTTAGGGGAAAGCTAGGTAATTCTGGCATTTACCGATGATATTTCAGCGGTGTTGAGAATACCCCTACGGCGGGGAAGAGATCCCTTCGGACCTGGATTGAGAATGGGTGCTCCGCGATTTTCGTCAGCCGGCGTTGGCTTGTTGAACAACGAATTTGAGGGGGTCGTTATTGAGGAGGCGGCGGACCTGGTCGGCGGCGATTTTGACGGCGCGGGGGCTGAATTGCGGGGTTGAGCCGGCGACGTGCGGGGTGAGCAGCAGGTTCGGGCACTTCCAAAGGGGATGGCCGGAGGGGAGGGGTTCGGGGTCGGTGACGTCGACGGCGGCGCGGATGTGGCCGGCGTTCAGGGCAGAGACCAGGGCATCCGTCTGGACGATGGGGCCGCGCGCGGCGTTCACCAGCAGGGCGCCCTGCTGCATAAGGGAGAGTTGAGGCGCGCCGATAAGGCCGTGCGATTCCGGCGTGTGGGGCAGGATGAGGATGACGATTTCGGCGGCGGGAAGCAGGCTGTCGAGGGCGGAGACGGGGTGGACTTCCGGCGAGCTGGCTGTTGCAGGACGCGCGGTGCGGGCGACGCGGGTGATGTCGACGTCGTGCGGGGCGAGATATTTTTCGATGGTCTTGCCGATGTCGCCGTAGCCCACGATAAGAACCTTCTTGGCGTGGAGTTCTTCATTCAGAATGGGCGGGAACTGGGGACGTTGGTCGTTGTGCAGGTCGGAGTAGAGTTGACTGGCGTTGCGGCGGGAGGGCCAGTCGCCGGCGACCTGGAGGTCGCGATAGAAGGGCAGGTATTTGAGGCTGGCGAGGATGGCGGCGAGGGTCCACTCGGCGGTGGAAATCGAGTGCGCGCCCTGGGCGTTGGTGACGGTGACGCTGGGACCGACAAGGTCGGTAAGCCACTCGGTGCCAGCCATCAGCGAGAGGGCGATTTCGACGCCACGTAGGTGTGGCCAAACGCGCTGGCCGAGAAGCGGAGCCGGCGGGGGAATCCAAAGGTCGATGTCGTAGGTTTCTTCGGGTTTGGAGGGGATGGGGATGAGCTCGACTCCCGAGGGGAAGAGCTGGAGAAGTTCGGGGGCGAGGGCGGCAGGATATCCGACTTTGAGCGGACCGGTCATGGATTCATGCTACTAGGGGACGGCTGGTTGGCGGACGGAAGGGAGACGCAATTTCCCGCACGGGAGTAGTCCCATATCTGGCCGGAAGCAGGCCAGATATGGGCGCACAGCTGGGAATGGAGAATCCGCCGTGGCGGGCACTAATACTTGCTGTGCAGGACGTTGCGATTAATGTCGGGCCAGAACTCCTTGAGCAGATTGGAGAGGCCGTCGATGCCGACCTGGAGAACCCAGCGCTGGCCGACTTTGGTCCAGGTGCGTTCCGGGGAGGGGTAATACAGGCTGGAGATGGCGGAGGCGCTGCCGTTGCCGAGGACTTCCGAGACGTTGACGGTGTTGTGGCCCTGGTTGTTGCGGGTGATGGCCAGACGGGTGACGGAGTAGACGGAGCGCTTCAGAAAGCTGCCGTGGCCGAGGGTGTAGTAGCGGGGATCTTCGCGGGTGGCGACGGGATAGAGGAACTCGGTCATGAGGTTTCCGTCGGCGAGGTCGGCGAAGCTGTGCCAGTAATAGCGGGCGTAGCCGGGAAATCCGCTGTGGAATTCTGGTTCGGAGTTCTGAATTTCCCCCATGCCGGCCAGGACCGCGGTTTCGGCAAAGGCGGAATAGTCGAAGGTGTCCTGCAGGAGGAGTTTGAATTTTTGCGGGGTCGTGGTCGGGGGCAGCTTTTCGTCCGCACTGACGGAGCGGAAGTTGGGGATGATGAAGAGGATGCGCTTGGTCTGATGAAGCGATGCCGGACCCGGAGGAACGGCTGGACCGACGGGCGTGTCCTTGGTTTGTGTGTCGGGCGAGGTCTGGGCCTGCGGCGCGTCGGGGAGGGTCGCGTCCGCTGAGGCAGGAACAGCCGCGGTCAGGTCGATCGACGATGAGAATTCGCTGGCAGGCAGGAAAGATGGGGAAAGCGAAGAAAGCGGTCCCGATGGAGGGGTCGCGGCCGGAGCGCACGACGAATAGGCCAGAAGGCAGAGGGGTAGAACTAAGACGGGGGAAATCTTCATACGAAAACGAAATCTCCTTGAAAAAGCCGAACTCAACAACATTGTCTGGACGGATAAGCCTGGGAACGAGAGAATCTCAGGGCATGCTGCAACAGACACTGGTGTTTGGATGCGCGGAAATCCCAGAAGAGCCAGAAGAGTGCTCAAATGAACGCAAGGTCATGCAGCTCCGACCGACGCCAGGGGAGTCTCGGAACGGGACCTGATAATAGAGTCAGAGAACTCGAATCGCATGGCTGAATCGACACAGAAGAGCTGGTCGCAGGAAAATCTGGCGGCGAAGCTGCACATGCCGGGAACGCAGGAACAGGGCTTCTTTACGTATGAGAAGCGGCGAATGCTGTTGCTGGCTTTGAAGACGGCGCTCGCGGCGGGGCTCTGCTACTGGCTGGCGACCCTGGCGGGCCTGCAGGATGGATACTGG
>CAILBQ010000202.1 GCA_903832475.1 uncultured Acidobacteriota bacterium
CTGTGGGATTCCCTACAGGGGTACAGGGGCTACTTGCCTCACCTTACCCTACGAACCGGCTTCTATCCCAAATGGGCGAGCTACCCAGGTTATCGGGCCGCTCCAGAAGCTCCACTGCTCATCTGCAACTTTCCGAGAGTATCATCGTTCCCTCTCGATTGCAAGCCTGTAACCTGATTTTGCTCGGCTACTTCTTTCGGCTTGCGTTGCTTTCTATGTCTTGCTTCCGTTCGTTCTGAACTGCATCCCGTCCGGTTGCAACTTTCCGAGAATAGCAACCAATCCCTTCAAGCGCAAGTGGTTTACCCAGAAAACTTCAGAACTGCTGTGGAAATGGGCATATGGAACTGCGGTGATCGCCTGTATCCATGGGGGTTTTCATTCTCTTAGGGAGCGACGGGTTGATGCGCGATCACTCCCTGATCGGTGAGCCCATTCACGAAGAACTGCATCGCCAGCGCAACCAGCAGCAGACCCATGATACGCACCAGGATGCGAATTCCCGTTTCGCCCATGACTTTCCGTACACGGTCGGCTCCTGACAAAACAAAATAGCTGACCGCCGCGGTGAAGGCGATGCAGCCCAGAATGGCAACCATCTGCCAGGGCGTGGTGACCTGCCCCACCAGCACCATCACGCTCGAGATCGCTCCCGGCCCGGCCAGCATCGGGATGCCCAGGGGCACGATGCCTGCGTCTTCCTTGTGCGCTGCTTCCTCGGTGTCGCCCGAGGCTTCCTGTGTAGGGGAACGCTTGGCCTCCAGCATATCCAGACCGATCAGCAGCAGGATCAGGCCCCCTGCCACTTCAAATGCAGGCAGCGTGATGCCAAACATGCGGAAGATGTACTTGCCGGCCAGCGCGAAAACACTCAGCACGATGAAGCAGGTGATCGATCCCTTGCGAGCCATGCGCGTTCGGCGCACAGGGTCGACATTGGCAGTGATTGCGAGAAACGAAGGAATGGCCGCGAAGGGATCGACGAGGAAGAAAATCGAGCTGACGGCTAGCAATGAAAAGCGGAAATAGGGTGTGGTGCGGATTTCATTCAGGACGCCGACAGCTGGGTTATCGAAGATCACAGCTTGAGGCTAACCCAGGCTGACAACAAAAGGCACCAGCATTCTCATAGGAGTTCGGCGAAAGAATGCAAGGGAAGGTGCGTGATGTTCTCCGAAATGGGCTGATTCCCTTCCCGGATGCTAAGGCGCGTGTGGCAGCCGGCTTGGCGCGCCGAGTCGAGTTCGCGGACCAGGTCGGAGATGAAGAGAAGCTCGCCTGGGACGACCCTCATGGCCGCGGCGATGGCGCGATAGCTATCCGGCGACGTTTTCGGGCCGGTGCGAGTATCGAAGTAGGAAGTAATAAACCCGGTCAGGTCGCCGGCGGTGGAGTGGCAAAAGAGCAATAGTTGGGCTTCGACACTGCCGGAGGAGTAGATGGCGACTCTGCCTTTCTGACTCCAGCGGGCGAGGGCGGCGGGGACGTCGGGGAAGACGGTGCCTTTGAGTTCGCCACTCTCGAAGCCGGATTTCCAAATCCTGCCCTGAATGCTTTTCAAAGCTGTTGATTTGCGGTCGCGGTCCATGAGCCAGAGAAGATAGTCGCAGGCCCCATCTATGTCCCCGAAACCTGCAAACCTGGGAACCTCGTTCGCCGACTCGGCACGGTTTTCCCCGAGCAGCAGCGCAAAATCCGCATTTGTATCGGGTTCCCCAGCATGCTCGTACAAGGAGGTACGAAGATGTCGGCGCGCGTAAGGGAACAGCTGC
>CAILBQ010000203.1 GCA_903832475.1 uncultured Acidobacteriota bacterium
CCGCCTCACCGGCGCCTACGCCATCGACGTCCAGGAAGCCAGCGGCACCCTCCTGCTCGACGTCACCCACCGCCGCTGGTCGTCGGAAGTCGCCGCCGCCGCAGGCATCCCCGAATCCTGGCTCCCCGAGGTCTTCGAATCCCCAGAGGTTTGCGCCCAGATCTCCGCCGAAGCCGCCAGTCTCACCGGCCTTCCCGCCGGCACCCCCGTCGTCGCCGGAGCCGGCGATCAGGGCGCCGGAGCCGTCGGCATGGGCATCCTTCAGCCCGGCTCGGTCTCCGCCACCATCGGCACCTCGGGCGTGGTCTTCGCCGCCACCGCCGCCCCCACCAAAGACCCCAAAGGCCGACTCCACACCTTCTGCCACGCCGTCCCCGGCCGCTGGCACGTCATGGGCGTTACCCAGTCCGCCGGCCTCAGCTTCCGCTGGCTCAAAGAGACCTTCTTCTCCGATCACAATTACGACACCCTCACCGCCGCAGCCGCCAAAATCGCCCCCGGCAGCGATGGCCTCGAATGGGCGCCCTACCTGCTCGGCGAGCGCACCCCGCACCTTGACCCCACCGTCCGCGCCGCCTTCGCCGGTATCTCCACCACCCACACCGCCGCCCACTTCGTCCGCGCAGTCCTTGAAGGCGTTGCCTACTCCCTCGAAGACACCTTCACTCTCTTCGCCGATCTCGGCATCCCCGTCACCGGCATTCGTCTCGGGGGAGGCGGCGCGCGCGGCCCGCTCTGGCGCCAGATCCAGGCCTCCGTTTACGGCCACCCCGTCGAAATCCTCGCCGCCGAAGAAGGCGGTGCCTACGGAGCAGCCCTCATGGCCGGAGTTGGCGCCGGCCACTGGCCCGACCTCGACGCCGCCTGCGCCCAGGGCATCACCGTAGCCCAGCGCATCGACCCCGACCCAGCCTGGGTGACTGCCTACTCGCTCTCCTACCAGCACTGGCGCAAACTCTACCCAGCTTTGGCATCACTGCGATGAAAAAATGTCTAAGGGCAGGTGACCGTCGTCTTCCCATCAACGAGCGTCCCGGTAGTGCTGTCGACTGGCCGCGAAGGATCAGCCGGCGCCGTTAGCAGAATCACAACGGATCCGCTGTAGCCGGTTTGGCACGTAGCTAAGCCGCTGCTGCTCACAGTGACCGGCTGCGCTACGATCGCTTGCGGACACACATTCGAATTGCAATGATTAGGCTGCCAGTTCGCCTCCAGCGGTGTCACCAGCGTAGGGGCTTCGTTGAACGTGCCTGTTGCGACCAGTTGGACCTTCTGATTCTTCGCCACTCCAGGGTCTGGGCTGATCGAGATCGATACTAGCCTGCGGCTCGAGCCCCCACATCCTGAAAAACTAAGCGCAACGACAAGAGCTGTAAGAAGAACACCGACCCGAATTGGATTCATGTCGGATCTCCAAGGTTGATTTTTGCCGGTTAGACCACCATCGAAGCTGGACGTAATCAACTCTGGCGTCCCGCGCAAAATAATCTTCAAACGATTCGCGACTTCCAGAAAATGAGTCGTAGGACCGCGGTTTGCCGGCTCTGTCTAGCCCTCTGATGATTCCGTTCTAAACGGCCAACTGCCACATCATCTTTAACCCTCGCGCGGTCAAGAATCGTCCGATCGGCTCAGCACCAACATGCACGCCCAGCAGGCGGTCGAAAAGCGCCGGCTCCTTCGCCAGCAGCCGAATAGCCCGGTCCCGCAGGGCAGGGAAGCGATCCATCAGCAGCAACACCCTCGCCATCCTCTGCGGCATTCTCAGCGTCGCCGGATGTTTCCGGTTATATCCCTCCAGATCCCCATCCACAAGACAGCCCGCGAGAACCAGTGCCTGTCTGAATCCCACCCCTAACCCCTCACCTGTAATGGCGTCCGCCGACCCTGACGCATCCCCCACCAGTGCCACGTTGCCCGCCACCACTCTTCGAAAACTACGCGTCCTCGTCACCGCGCCCCGCTCAGGCCCCGCTTCGGCACCGTCCAGCCTTGCGCGCAGCGTCGGCATCTCGCGCAGCAAGTCCCCCAGACGCCAATGCGAATCGCGAACAATTACCGCCACCCCCACCTCATCCGTACCCAGCGGAGTAACATACGCCTGCCCGCTCCTGCTCCAATGCACCTCCACAGAATTGCTCCACGGCCTAACCGCAAAATGGCGTCTAAACCCATACCGCTTGCTCGACTCCACCCCCCGCTCCAGCCCCGCCCAGCCCCGCACCCGCGACCCTTGGCCATCCGCCCCCACCAGCCAGCCATACGAAGCCCGCTCACCACCCACCAGCACGTCGCCGTCTTCCCTGAGCTGCACTGGACTTCCCCATCTCGACTCAACCCCAACATCCGCCGCGCGCTCAGCCAATCTCTTATGCAGCACCTCACGTCGCACCCCAAACGCATGACCTTCTGGAAATGAGCCTGAACAGACCGTCCCCCAATTTTCCTTTCCGGCTCCGCCGTGATTCACAAATCGAATCCCGCCAAATGCTGATCCATCGCTTTCCAGCAAGTCCACGCCCAGCTGCGCCAGATCCGCCAGCGAATCCGGCAGCAGCCCTTCTCCGCAAGCCTTGTCGATCGGCGGCGTCAAGGAATCAGCAACCACCACGCTGGCACCCTTCATGCGCAGCGCAATCGCCGTCGCCAGCCCGGCAGGTCCACCCCCTACCACCAGCACATCCGAAGATCGATTCGCTGCCATTGATACGCGCCTTCCCTTTTCTCTCTGACACTCCCCACAGGCAAATCCGCTTCTGCTCTCGCCGATGCCTTTCTTCTCTCATTCCCTTAGAGGAATCTGCTTCTGCCCTTGCCATTCTTTCTGTCATTCCCCTC
>CAILBQ010000204.1 GCA_903832475.1 uncultured Acidobacteriota bacterium
ACAAATGTATCTGCCCTTGGCCGAGGAGCGGATGGCCGACTATCCCATCCTGGTGCGGACGGAAGGCGATCCGGCGGCGTTGATTGCAGGCGTGGGTCCGCTGTTGACGGCGATCGACAACCACGTAGGCGTGGTCGCCATCACGCTGGACGCGATGATGATGCAGACTCCGCGATTCATCGTTGCCGGGCTGGCCGCTTCAATTGCGAGTGCCATCGGGCTGGTGGGTCTGCTGCTGGTTTCGATGGGTATTTATGGGACAGTGAACTACATGGTGGTGCTGCGGCAGCGAGAGGTGGGGATTCGCATGGCGCTGGGAGCAAAACGGCGTGACGTGCTGGCATTGATTATGGGCGACAACGCCAAGCCGGTCGCGGCCGGACTGCTGGCGGGGTTGGTGCTGTCTATGGGAGCCTCGTACCTGCTGCGCGCGATTTTGTACGGAATGGGAATCTTCGACACGGTGGCCTATGGCAGCGTGACGATTTTCCTGTTGGGCATTGCGATGGCGGCAGCCTATCTGCCCTCACGGCGGGCCATGCAGGTGGACCCGGTCGTGGCATTGCGCTGCGAGTAAGTCTCAGAGGTCGCGGCGGCCGTCCATGGCGCGGGACATGGTCACTTCGTCGGCGTATTCAATGTCGCTGCCGGCGGGGACGCCCGTGGCGATGCGGGTGATGCGCAAAGGAGCGATGTTGAGGCTTTCGGAGTCGGGGCTGGCCGGCCTCTGGTGGTGGAGTTGGCTGGCCAGCCAGCTCGCGGTGGCTTCGCCCTCCAGGGTGGGGCTGGTGGCGAGGATGACTTCGTCGAGTTCGCCGTTGGCGGCGCGGGTGAGCAGGGTGCGGGTGCGGAGCTGGTCGGGTCCTACGCCGTGCAAGGGCGACAGGGTTCCGTGCAGGACGTGGTACACGCCGTTGTAGCCGCGGGTGCGCTCAATGCTTGCGATGCTGGTGGGCTCTTCGACCACGCAGACCAGCCTTTGGTTGCGGGTAGGGCTGGAGCAGTAGGCGCAGGGGTCGACGTCGGTGACGTTGTTGCAGATGGAGCAGAGTCGCAGCGAGGCCTTGAGGGCGCGCACGGCGTCGGCGAGCGCGGAGGCGTCGTTGTCGGAAGATCGCAGGACGTGGAAGGCATAGCGCTGGGCGGTCTTGGTGCCGACGCCGGGGAGTTTCTTGAGCTCTTCGATGAGCCGGGCCATGGGCTCGGCGTAGCGTGACACGATGCGGACTCCTGAAGAAAGAGGGAAGCGGTATGCGTCCCTCTCTATTTGTAGCCGAAACGACCCGCGTGTGTTGGCAGCGGGTCAACAGGCAAGCTGCTGAAGCAGCGTTTCAAGGCGCACATAGCTCATTTCTTTGGGTGTCCGCACAGGATCAGCGCGAGGGGCGGGCGAGGGCGGCGAGTTTCTTTTCGACGAAAGGACGCCATTGCTGCTGGGAGGTGGGCTCCATTTCCGGGATGCGATCAAGGGCAACTGTGTAGGCGGAGCGGGCGGCGGTGGGGTTGCCGGCGGCCGCGAGGGCGTCCCCGAGGATGAGGTTGGCGTCAAAGCCGTTGGGGACCAGCGCCACGGCTTTGCGCGCCGCGGCAAGAAGGGCCTGGGGGCTTTCGTGGGGATTTTTGCGGGCGACTATTTCGAACTGCAGTGCCGCTGCTTCGGGGAGGGACACATCGCCGTAGAAGACAGCGACGCCGTTGGCGATGACGTCGTCCGGCTGGCGTTCGAAAAGCGGCTGGTAAGGGTTGCGGACTTTGGTGCCAAATTCGAAGCCGTTCAGGTCGGCGAAGCTGACCAGGATGGGGCCGTGAAGAACCGGCGGCAGGGTGATGTCCTGCTCCCACATGGTGTCTTGGGTAGGGAGGAGCTTGCAGGGTATGCCGTAGTCGCTGGGCAGCAGGAACGGCGCAGGGAAGTAGGCGAACCAGCAATCGTGGACGTGGTGGGCGTCCAGCCATTGCTTGGTCCACTTGAGCTGCTGGCCCCAGTCTGTGGCGGAGTCGGAGAAGTGGTCGTGGGTGTGGGTAGGTCCGCCCCAGAGAATGTTGGCGTAGGGCATGTAATTGGGAAAGGTGCGGACGGAGTCGACGGCATGCCAGAGTAGCAGGGCGAGGACGGGGTAGATCCAGACGCGGCGCCGGGCGATCAGCCAGGCGGCTCCTGCTCCGGCGAGGGCGAAGACAAACGGAAAGACGGGCAGCACGTGGCGGACGCCGATGTTGAGCGGGCCGGCCATGGCGACCGCCAGGTAGATGCCCGCGGGAATAAGCAAGAAGGCGAGTTCGAGTCGGCGGCGATGGAGGCCTTTGATGATCGCAAAGATGGCCAAGCTAAGCAGCCCGAGCACGCCGATCGACCACTTCAAGGAAAGGATCAGCGGGAAGTAGAACCACTGGCCGTGGGCGTAAAGCTTGCCATTGATGTAGGTGGGCATGAATTCGCCGACATTTTGCACGTCGGCCAGGCCATGGAGGTAGCTTTCGGGGAGCAGGCGATGCTGGTCGCAGAAGTGGATGAACCCCCGCATGGGCGGGGAAAGCGAGTTGACTTCGTCGCTGAAGGGCGACATGGAAACGCCGGTCGGGTGCATGGCGAAGCGGAAGCTGTAGAGGGTCCAGAGAACGAAGAGGCCGGTCGAGAAAATGACGGCAAGCCCGAGCAGCAGGCGGGCAATTTCAGGGCGCTGATTCCAGCGGATGGCGACGAACGCGACGGCGAGAACGAGCAGCATCGGGACCAGCGTGACACAGGAGTGCTTAGCGCATAGAGCGAGTCCGAGTACGGCTCCGCAGAGCATCATGTGCGGTAGGGTCTTTGCCTTCACGAAGCGGTAGAAGGTGTAAACGCAGGCGAAGAATCCGCAGGCGGCGCCTGTGTCGGTGGTAACAAAGGGAGCGTTGGTGAGCACGGTCGGATCGAAGACGAACAGCGTCATGGCGATTAAGCCGGCGGCTGTCGAGAACATTTCCTGGCAGGCGAAGAAGAGCGTGAGGGCCAGGGTCAGGCCGAAGACGAGGATGGCCATGTGCACGCGAAAGAGGAGGGTGTCGGCGGTGTAGTGGCCGCCATACTTCGGATCGTTGCGGAACAGCAGTTCGCGGCCGCCGTAATAGGCCTCGGATTTGAAGTAGCGGTTTTCGCGCGGAGCCACTTTGAGGTTAAGGAAAAGCAGGGGGAAGGTCGCGACGAGCTTCACGAGCGGGGGGTGCTCGGGGTTGAGGCTGTACTCGTCGTGCAGCCAGTTCATGTAGCCGGAGTAGATGTGGTCGCCTTCGTCCCAGCTGGGGGATTCCTGGCGAACGGAAAAAGCGACCTCGACGATCATGATCAGCAGCAGGAGCAGAACCGCTCCTGCGGTCCAGTTTCTCCGCGGCATGC
>CAILBQ010000205.1 GCA_903832475.1 uncultured Acidobacteriota bacterium
GACAGCCGTAGCCGTCCCTGACGACCAGACCATCGGCCGCTCCGCTATGCGCAAAGCCACCTGGCATCTCATTCCGCTGATCGCGCTCGGCTACGGCGTGGCCTACATGGATCGGGTCAACATCAGCTTTGCCCAGCTGCAGATGAACCAGAAACTCCACTTCAGCTCGACCGTCTACGGTGTTGGCGCCAGCTTGTTCTTCGTCAGCTACGCGGCCTGTGAAATCCCTTCCAACCTGCTGCTTTACCGCTTCGGTGCGCGCCGCTGGCTGGCCCGCATCATGGTCACCTGGGGTCTGCTGGCCATGGGAATGATGTTTGTCCGCACCGCCAACCAGTTCTACGTCATGCGCTTCCTGCTGGGCATGGCCGAGGCCGGCTTTTTTCCCGGGGTTCTCTTCTACCTGACGCAGTGGTTTCCCGCCCACTTTCGCGCCCGCACGATCAGCCGCTTTTACGTCTCGCTTCCGCTTAGTTCCGTCGTGATGGGAGGCCTGGCTGGCGTTCTTTTCCATCTCGACGGGCTGTTCCGTTTGTCCGGCTGGCAATGGCTTTTCCTGGTGGAAGGCATGCCGCCCGTCCTGCTCAGCCTTTTCTTCCTGAAATACTTGCCGGATTCCCCCAAAGCGGCCAAATGGCTGAATGAAGGCGAGCGCTCCTGGATCGAGAAGCAACTTGCCGCTGAAGGAGCCGATACCCCCGGCGGCCATCTGCCCGATCCGCATGCGACCAGCGTCGCCGGGGCTCTGGCCGAGCCGCGCGTGTGGCTGTTCGGCATCGTGAACATGCTCATGTTGGGCACAAGCTACGCCTACGGCTTTTACGCGCCCATCCTCATCCAGAAACTGACCGGCCTGAACGTGACCCGGGTCGGCTTCATCATTGCCGGCTTTGGGCTGCTGGGCGGCGCAGGCATGCTCTTGAACGCATGGCTTTCCGACCGCAACCGGGAGGGCTACCTGCACATCATCATTCCCTGCGTCCTCGAGGCGGCTTGCTTCGTCGTGGTAGCGCTTACCATGAATCCCTGGATTGCTCTGCCCGGTTTTGCCCTGATGTTTTTCTTGCATAACGCCATGCAGGGGCCGCTGCTGGCCTTACCGACTACCTTTTTGAAAGGCAAGGGAGCTGCGGCCGGGCTGGCGACCATCAACATGATCGGCATTCTCGGAGGAGTCTTCGGGCCTTCTGCCATGGGCTGGGCGCGCGACTTCACGGGCAGCTATCAGAGCGGGCTGGGATTTCTGTCGGTCGTGATGCTGACCGCCGCTGGTATCGTGGGATTGCTCCAGTTCCAGACGCGCAGACGGCGCAGACTCCTTCCGATCGTCGAGACCAGCCCAAATGCAAGCTCCTAAGTATTTCCTCGAAGCAGAGATTGCCGCGGTGCTCTCCTACGAGGCGCTGATACCGGCCATTCGCCAGGCTCTGATGGATTACTCGGCCGGCGTTGTCGACCAGCCTTTGCGCTCCATCCTGCGGGTCAAGGATCTACAAGGCAATCCCACCGGGTGGTTTGCCGCCATGCCGGTGATCGCAGGCGAATACATGGCGGTCAAGACCGTCACCTTTTTCCCCGGCAACAGTTCGCTGAGGGACGTACCCACGCACTTGGCCATGATCGAGCTGCTTGACCGGGCCACCGGCCTGCCGCTGGCGGTGATGGACGGCCGCCTCATCACGGAAATGCGGACGGCCGCCGTTTCGGCGGTGGCGGCACTGGCGCTGGCTCCAAGCGCGAAGACGCTGGGCATCCTGGGCAGCGGGGTGCAGGCGCGGTCGCACATCGAGGCGCTCCGCGTCACGCATCCAGCGTTCCTCGAAGCAGGCGCAATCCGCATCTCCAGCCGCAATGCGGAAAAAGCCGGCGCCCTCGCCGATGAAATGAACGCAGAAGTCGTGGCCATTGAACAGGCTGCCGCCTGCGACATCGTTCTCACCGTCACCGCCGCGACGCAGCCGGTTTTGCTGGGCAAATGGCTCAAGCAAGGCTCGCTGGTGATTGGCGTGGGCGCGGTCAGCCCCACTTCGCGCGAACTGGACGACGAAGTCATGGCGGGAACGCTGATTGCGGAGTCGCGCCAGTGTGCGGAAAACGAATCGGGCGACGTGCTCCTGTCGGGTGCGAGAGTCTTTGCGGAAATCGGCGAGGTCTTGGCGGGAACGGCTCTGCCTTTGCCGGCCGGTCGCGTGATTTTCAAATCGCTGGGCATGGGGATTGAGGACCTGGTGGGCGCGCGGCTGGTGTGGGAAGCCCTGCGGCACTCTTGAGGCTCATTTGCGATACTGGCGTGGGTAACGAAGAGAGGTAGCCATGACAGCAATCGGGAATGACGGCGGCTGGACACGCCGCGAATTTGTAAACCGTTCCCTTGGCTCTGCGGCGGCTCTCGCCCTGGCCGGGCGCGACGCACTTGCACTACCTGCTCCGTTGCGCGGCCGCTTTGTGACCCATGTTTCGGTGGTGCGCGTGAACCAGATCGAAGTAACCCCGACCAAAAACGTTGGGGAAGACGAAGCCCCACTCAACAGCCCGGACCACATTCGCACCCGCCGCGAGGCTTTTGCTGCCGGCGCGCCGAATAAGAAGATGACCTGGGCCATCAGCTGGCTGGCCCTCATTGACCAGCGACAGGAGTACAAGGAAGCGCGTCGCCTGCTGGCCTCCTACCACGACAAGTACGGCGACGAGATAACCTTCATCCCCGGCGGCTACTATGCGCCTCTGTACGACATGCGCAAGAACAACCGGCAGACCATCCGCAAGGCGCTGGCGATGATCGAGGAAATGGTCGGGGGCAAGTACCGGCCGCAGTCGCTTGTGGCGGGGTTCATGGATGCCGACAGCCAGAATTACCTCGCGACGGAAGAAGGCATTCACGTCTGCCAAGGCCAGATATGGAGCCAGCACGGCATTGACAATGGCGACGGCGACGGCGGCATCTGCTATCCCTACTATCCCAGCCGCGAACACTATCTGAAGCCGGCGCAGGGCAAGGCCGACTTCATCGACTGCGTTTGCCTGGATGGCTGGACATGCGACTTTCTGCCCGCGCGTCGGCAGGGATTTGAGGGCGGGTTCAACAGCCGCCTGGGCGTGGGTCCGATCGAATCGGTGGGCAATCTGGGCATCGATGCGGGACGCCTCGAAATGATGGCGACGGTCGCGCAGCACTTCGATACGGGCTACAATCGGAACGGTTTCGGCTTTGTGACGGCGATATGGGAAGTCTCGATTGGCCATGATCCGGACCTGGCCTGGTGGCTGCAGGCGATGAAAGAGCGCTGGCCTGATACGCAGGTGATGACCGAAGGCGAATTTGGCCTGGAATGGCGGAAGCACAATCCAGACAACTCACGGCTGAATTACCGCTTCGACGCCAAGGGCACCGGGGCTCCGGGGTCTGAGAAGGAGCTGGAAATTCAGTGGTTCATGAATAAGGACTTCCGGTTGGCGCTGTTGCGCAACTGGCAGACAGGCGCGCCGCCCGAGGTGATCGATTTCACGCGCTACGACCTGAAAGCCGAAGAGCCGCAGGGCCTGCAGCGCGAGTGGAGTCTGATGAACGTGCTGAACCAGAAGGGGACGCGGCCTCAGGATAAGCCGGTGAAGCTGGGGCAGTTGTCGCCTGGCGATCGGCAGAGGATCTTCGCACATTATCCGGAGTTGAAAAAGCTGCTGAGCTGAGCGCGGGAACTACATATCCGCGCATTGCCCAGTCGTCTCGAAATGCGGTTCACGGAAGACGTGCTGAATGCCGTGGCGGAGTCGTTCGGCCGCGCGCGTCATCTAATCGAATGCAGGTAGTTTCGGAACGCAAGCCCGGCCACGCGTCCTTTCACTGAGGTCTCTCCTTCCGTAGAATGGAATCAGTCTTCATTTTTTGCTTACTTACCCGCAGGCGAAGGAAGTCGCGTCTGCAAAACAAAACATCTTCCCCATAACCCTCATACAGGAGTCATCATGCTGACAGTTGGCGAGCAGTTTCCCTCATTTGATCTGACCGGAGTTGTCGGTCTGGACCCCAAGAACGCGTTTGAACAAATCTCAAACGAGAGCTATCCCGGTAAGTGGAAAGTGGTCTTCTTCTGGCCCAAGGATTTCACCTTTGTGTGCCCGACGGAGATTGCAGCGTTTGGCAAACTGAACCAGGAGTTTCTGGATCGCGATGCGCAGATTCTCGGTGCGAGCATTGATTCGGATTTCGTTCACCTGGCGTGGCGCAACAACCATGCCGATTTGAAGAATCTGCCTTTCCCCATGCTGTCGGACATCAAGCGCGATTTGTCGGAGCAGCTGGGCATTCTGGACGTGAAAGCCGGCGTGGCACAGCGCGCGACGTTTATCGTCGATCCGCAGAACGTGATTCGGTTCGTCTACGTGACCGATCTTTCGGTTGGCCGCAATCCGCAGGAAGTGCTGCGCGTACTGGATGCGCTGCAGACCGATGAGCTCTGCCCGTGCAACTGGAAGAAGGGCGAAGAGACCATCCACGCCTAGGCGGCGGGCCAGACCGCGCCTCTCGGCGCGAAAAGCCTGGTCGCAGATTCAACTGTTGTCCCTTATCTGGCTGATTGATCAATAGCCAGGTAAGGGGCGTACGGATGCGATATAGACCATTCAAAGACCGGAGATTCATTATGAGCCTTGACCCCATCATCGATTCATTGCCTGAATATGCCAAAGATCTGAAGCTGAACTACTCGTCGCTGGTGCGGAACAACAGCGAATTGACCGAGCAGCAGCTTTGGGGAACGGTGGTCGCGACGGCCATGGCCACGCGCAATGCCAGCTTGACAGCGGCCGCCTTTGCCGAAGGCGCCAGCCACCTCACGCCGACGGCGCTTGAAGCCGCCAAGGCTGCCGCGGCCATCATGGGCATGAACAACATTTACTACCGCTTCCACCACCTGAGTTCGAACGAGAAATATGCGACGTTGCCGGCGCGGCTAAGGATGAATGTGCTGCGTACGCATGGGTCTGACCCGGTGGATTTTGAGCTTTGGTCGCTGGCGGTTTCTGCGGTGAATGGCTGCGGGAAATGCGTAGATGCGCATGAGAAAGTGGTGCGCGAGAAGGGCATTACCGAGGAGCAGATTGCGGCGGTGGTTCGCGTGGCGGCGGTGATCCATGCGATCGGGCCGGTACTGGATGCAGTGAGCGCCTCGGTGGAAGTTTCGGCGCTGGTCTGAGTGCGTTTGAAGAACTTCAGGCTTTCCAACGACAAAGGGGATCGGCTTTGCTGCGAAGGGAGTCGGAGCCGGTCCTTTTTGTTTGTTCAGAATGAACGACCCGGGTCGGGCGGGGTATCTCCATCCCACCCTTGATCACAAAAGCGCGGTCAAGGATGGGGCATCCTATCGATATTCCGATGCCGGCGTTTCAAGGCCTGTTTTCTGAACCCTTGTCTTTGTTCTCAGTCTTACGGTTTTCCGCCGGGGTTCCATTCGGGTTTCCAGTCGGTGTTGGCGAGCCAGCGGACGGGTTCAATCATGGACTGGATGGAGTGGGTGAGGAAGTCGAAGTCGATGTGGGCGATGTCGTCGGAGGGGCGGTGGTAGTCAGTGTGAAGTCCGAAGCTGGAGACGGTCTGGGCGACGATGCCTTTCTTGGCCAAGGCGAAATTGTCCGAGCGCTGGAAGAAGTGCTGATCGGGATGGGGATCGGCGGAGATCGCGGCTCCGTGGCTGGCGAGGGTGGATCCCAGGTTGGAGCGTTCGTAGCCGGTGAGCCAGAGGGTCTTGTTGGGGAGCTTGGGGTCGGGGCGGCCGATCATTTCGAATTCGAGGTTGAGGGCGATCTGGTTGAGCGGGACGGGCGGATGTTCGAGGAAGTATTGGTTGCCATAGCCGCCCAATTCTTCTGAGCCGAAGAGGACGAAGAGGATGGAGCGGCGGGGACGCGGTCCCTGGCTGAGCACGCGGGCCAGTTCGAGAACGGCGGTGGTGCCGGAGGCATCGTCGTCGGCTCCGTTGTAGATGGTGTCGCCGTCGTAGGCCTTGCCCAGGCCGAGATGATCGAGATGGGCGGTGAGCAGGATGACTTCCTTATCGGCGTCGGGGGCGGAGCCTTTGAGCCAGGCCAGGGTATTCCAGGTATCGGTGCGCTGGTTCTGGTCGAACTGGTTGGCCTTCATGTATTTGTCAAACTGCGGCGACATGTGGGCGGGCAGTGGCGCGTGCTGCAGGTAGCCATCTTCTCCGGCGGGGGTGAGGCCGAAGGACTGGAAGAGGGAAGCGGCGTAGAGGGCGGCGAGGTGTTCGTCGCGCGTGCCGGAGCCGCGGCCGTGGAGTTCGTCGCTGGCCAGGAAGTTGAGATCGGCGTGGACGCAAGCGGCGCAGATGGCAGCGGTGGGGTCGCCGGCGATGGGTGTTGCGGCGGAAAGTGAAGGCAAGCAGGCCAGACACAGGGACAAACCGATCAGGGAAGAGAGCAGGTGGAAACGGGACGGCATGAAGGGATTGTAAACGTGGCATACGGGGCGGTTTGTGCCACTTCCCGGCTGTCCCTTCGAACGAAAGTGGTCTATGCTGCGTCTGAATCTCAACGGACGCATTTTCAGAAGGTGGGGCGGCTGCGCCCGTGGCACGGGACAGATCGCCGATTGGAAGCCGGCCCAATTCGAAACAAGCGGAAACCAGCTGGAAGTTATCCGATACGAAGCAGGCCCCGTTCTGGGACAATAGGCGAGAGCGCTGGCAGTAGAGTGCGGCGGTAAACGCGCAGGCTTGAAAGAGGAAACGGAATGAAGCAGGCAAAGAAGATCAGCATTCGAGACCTGGCGTTGGTGGTTGGCTTGAGCACAGTGACAGTGCTGTCCGGCTGCAAGGGATTCTTCAAGGCGGTGACGACGACGCCCGGGGGTGGGACGTCGAGCTTTGTTTACGTGGCGAATGTGGCGAGCACGGGTTCGGGCGGCACGCTGACGGAGTATTCGCTGACCAGCGGCGTACTGGCGCAGTTGAGCGGGAGTCCGATCACGCTGCCGGCGACGCCGACCTCGCTGGTGGTGGCACCGAACAACGGATTTCTTTTTGTGGGCACGAACCTGGGGATTTTTCTCTACACCATCGGTTCTGATGGAACGCTTTCGGAAGGCAACGACAACACGATCGTGTATCTGGGTCCGACGCAGCCGGTCAGCATGGCGATCGACTCGACCAGTTCGTGGCTGGTGATTGCCAACAAGACTTCGACAGAGCTGGACGCTCTGCCGCTGGACCCGACGACGGGGGTTCCGACGACGCCGACACCGGCTTCGATCACGCTGAGCGCGGCATCACCGGTTCAGGTGACGATGGCTCCGGCGAACAACAATGTTTTTGTGGCGCTGGGGTCGGGTGGCGTGAACGCGCTGAGCTTCACGGCCAGCAACGCCAGCAACCCGCTGGGTAAGCCGGTGGGGATCAATCTGCTGAAGGGCAGCACGGCAGCCAATGCGGTCGCGGTCGATACGACTTCCGCCTATGTTTTCATCGCCGAGAGTACTGCCGGGAGCGGGCTGAGGCTGATCTCGATTGCGAACCTGAGCAAGGATCTGGCCGATTATCCGACGGGCAATGGGCCGGTCTCGATTTTGCCGGACCTCAGCGGCAGCTACGTGTACGTCGCTAACCAGACCGACAATACCATTTCCGGGTACAGCTTCAGTGCGGGCGCGTTGACGGCGCTTTCGGGCTCTCCGTTTGCAACGGCGAAGACGCCGGTCCAGCTGGTGGAAGACAGCTCAAAGGCCTACGTCATGGATGCGGGGTTTGGGGCGAATCCAAACCTGTGGCTGTATTCCTTCGATTCGACGGTGCTGGGTACGCTGGATGTGGGTACCACCACGTCGACGGCGAGTACCAGCCCTTCGTATGCGATCGCAATTGCGGCAACGCACTGAGGTTTTCACAGACTTTCGACGGCGAGTGATGGTCGGCGCGAGCGACGATTCGCGGGTCGGCTGTCGCAGGTTTCAGGTGGACGGATGCTTCGCGAATCGCTCCGGCACGGTGCTATTCTCGAAACAGATTGCGTTCCCCTGTGCACACGCTTCATTCCTTGTCTGGATCGGTCCTCGCGCCTTGTCATCGAGCCTCGCGACTTTCTGTCGTTGAGACGGGGGGCGCGGCCTTCCTGCTCAGCTTGACGCTGTTTGTGGTGGCGGGCTGTCATCGCTTCCATACGGACCAGCACGACCATGTGTACGTGGCGGCTCGGCAGGTGTACCTGCATGACCGGGTGGCGGCGGTTTCCAACCGAGTGGCCATGGTGAGCAATGGCGACGCGCTGGAAGTGCTGGAGCGGGGCAAGCGTTTTGTCAAAGTGAAGACCCCCAAAGGCGAAGTGGGCTGGCTGGAAGATCACGCCATCATCGATGACAAGCTGTACGCCCAGTTTGAGGACCTGACCAAGAAGCATGCGGGCGATCCGGTGGTGGCGACCGGGCAGCTGCGGGACGACTTGTATCTGCATGTGCTGCCGGGGCGGGAGACGGCGCATTTTCTGCTGATTCCGGGCAACGCCAAGGTACAGCTGCTGGAGCGGGGCACGGTGGAGAAAGCCGCGGCGCCAGGGACGGTGGTGAAGCCCAAGGCGTTGAGCGGCAATGCGACGGCGGGGGGTGCGGCGTCTGCGGGCATAGGCTTAACAGGCAAGGCCACAACAGGGAAGGAGACCGCTGCTGTATCGACTGGAACGACGGTCCAGCCGGCGCCGGTGATGGAGGACTGGTGGCTGGTACGCGATGCAAAGGGCCACACGGGATGGCTGATCGCGAGCCGGGTAGACGTTGACGTGCCGGACGAAGTTGCCGCCTATGCCGAAGGGCAGCGGATGGTGGCCGCGTATCCGATCGCCAAGGTTTTCGATCCGGGGGCCGGGCAACGCAAAGGCGACGAAAAGAAGGGTCAGAGCGCGAAAATGAATGCCGGCGTTGAGGAGACGGCGCTTCCGGCCGACAAGCAATTCACTGAGTATGTGACGGTGCTGGAGCCACCCCATGGCGGACTGCCTTTCGACTTTGACCAGGTGCGGGTCTTTACCTGGAGCCTCAATCACCATCGCTATGAAACGGCTTACCGGCTGCATGGGGTGCAGGGCTATCTGCCGGTGCGCATCGGGAAAGAAACGGTGAATGGGCAGGTGGAGCCGACGTTTACCTTTCAGATTGCCAGTGGTCCGAATGTGACCGTCGATCCGGAAACTGGGGTGACGCGGCCGGTGAATGCGCGGACGCTGTCGTTTCGGCTTGAGGGCAATATCGTGAAGCGGACAGGCAGCGATCAGGGTCCGATTGTGCTGACGCACGAGCCGGGGACGACCGCGGGAAAAGCCAAGGCGGCTGCGAAGGCAAAAAGGAAGCGGTAGCATCCCACCCTGGCGCAGGTCCGGGTCCACAGATCAGGTGCTGAGGAAGTGGGCGATGGCGGCGACGACGCGCTGCTGTTCGTCTTCGCGAATTTCCGGGAAGATGGGCAGGGCGAGGACCTCGCGAGCTGCACGCTCGGCTTCGGGGAAGGTACCCTTGGTGTAGCCCAGGAAGTCCAGCGACTTCTGGAGATGCAGGGGAACGGGGTAGTAGACTTCCGAGCCGATTTTCTGAGAGGTCAAAAACTCGCGCAGCGCGTCGCGGCGCACGGTGCGGATGACGTACTGGTGCCAGATGTGGCGGGCGCCAGGAATTTCCTTGGGAAGCACGATGCCGTGTTTTGGATAAACGCCTGACTCGGCCAGACCGGTTTGCATGAAGAGCTGGTTGTAGCGTTCGGCAACAGCGCGGCGCTGCTGGTTTCGCCCGGTGACATAGCGCAGGTTGATTTGGAGAACCGCGCCTTGGAAGCCGTCCATGCGGGCGTTCCAGCCGACTTCGTCATGGAGATAGCGCTGGCGCATGCCATGCTGGCGGAGCATACGGACGCGTTCGGCCAGTTCCTGATTGTTGGTGGTGACGAGGCCAGCGTCGCCAGCGGCGCTGAGGTTTTTTGTGGGGTAGAAGCTGAAGGCGGCGATGTCGCCGAGCGAGCCGGCGGACACTCCGTCCCATTGCGCTCCCCAGGCCTGGGCGGCGTCTTCAATCAGCTTGACGTTGTATTCGCGGCCGAGGCGGGCGAAGGTGGGCCAGGCCACGCACTGGCCGTAAAGGTGGACGGGCAGCAGGGCGCGGATGGGAACAGGCTGCGGCTCTTGGAGGAGCTTTTCGACGCCGGCTGGATCAAGATTGAAGGTGACTGGGTCAATATCGGACAGCAGCGGAGTCGCACCTGCCCGCAAAATGGAACTCGCGGAGGCGAAGAAGCTGAAAGGGGTGGTGATGACGGCACTTCCCGGACCGATTTCGACGGCGGCAAGCGCCAGCCAAAGAGCATCGGTCCCAGACGAACATCCCACGGCGTCAGCTACGCCTAATTGCTTCGCAGCCGCTTGTTCGAAGGCAGCAACGGGCTGTCCGAGGATGAATTGGTGGCGGTCGAGTACGTCGGCGAGGGCGTTCAGGATTTCGTCGCGGATCGGAGTGTACTGGCGGGAGAGATCCAACATTGGAACTGGCGCCGCAACCGGCAGGTGGTCAGCCGGCGAGCTGTCTGAGTTGTTCACGAGGTTATTTTATCAACTTCAGGCGGCCGTGAACCTTGCGGGGCTGAGTCGCAAGTTTGGCCTATCAGCACGCAGTCGCAGGGGAAATATGACGAGGAGATCGAGACAGAAGGGGATTTTATGCCGCGCACATTGTTGAATCAGCGCCCAAGCCCATATAGTGAAGTGGAAGTGCTGCGGACTTTCCCAGGGAAGGTCATTCCGGGGAGGAAACCGATTTTACAGGTGGGACCAGTCAAAGGCAGGAAGCCATGATTCGGCCCCAGCGTTCGTCTGATTCTTTTTTGGGCGATGATTACGGTGCTGGGGGCTTTTCCGGTCGATCCGGTTCCAGAACACACGAATATCATTCTGAAAACAAGAAAGCGGGAGATCGGCACATGGATAACAAGCCGGCACAAAACATTCAGGACACATTCCTGAACACGGTTCGGAAAGACAAAACTCCCATCACCATTTACCTGGTGAGCGGAGTGAAGCTGACCGGCAAGATTCGTTCCTTTGACAAGTATTCGGTGTTGCTGGAAAACAACAGCCAGGAACAGCTGATTTTCAAGCATGCGATTTCGACGGTTGTGAGCAATCGCAGCGTGATGCATACGCCGGAATTCCGTGCGCCGGGGCAGGCAGCAGCGCCGCTGACGCCGGCATCGGCCCCGGGGGCCGCGCCGTCGAGTGCTCCGGCAAGCGGTACCCAGGCGAGCCATTCGTAAGAAGCGTAAACACGATCAGGATTTCACGACGCACGGGGCGGGGCAGGGCGCAGGCTCTCCTTCGGGCTCGGGCTTTGGTGTAGCTGCGGGCCTTTCTCGCGAGGGAAATGCGGGAAACGTGACCGTGCGGGGCCACGTGGAGCGAGCAGTTCTGGTGGGAGTGGATCTTTCCACCCGCGAGATGCGGCGGCCGGGAGCGGATGGGGCTCGCGCCGCTGCGCTGAGCGCCTCTTCGCTGGATCAAGAAGAAACACCGGAATTCGAGGGTGGCAGACCACTGCTGACTGCCGGGGGCGGCTATGGGCTGTCGACGGAGTTGAGCGCGGACGCTTCGCTGGTGGAATTCCGGGAACTTGTGGAGAGCGCTGGAGCGGTGGTGGTGGCGCAGGTGCTGCAGCGACGCAGCCGCGCCGACGCCGCAACACTGATCGGTACCGGCAAGGTGGAGGAGATCACGGGTATTGCCGCGGCGAATGACGCCGACCTGGTGGTGTTTGACCACGACTTAACGCCGACGCAATTGCGCAACCTGGAAGGGCTGCTGCCGTGCCTGGTGCTCGACCGGACACAGTTGATCCTGGACATTTTTGCGCGGCATGCGCGAACCCGGGAAGGGCAGTTGCAGGTGGAGCTGGCGCAGCTGGAATACATGCTGCCTCGGCTGACGGGGCGTGGCAAGGCGATGTCGCAACTGGGCGGCGGCATCGGCACCCGCGGACCGGGCGAAACCAAGCTGGAGACGGACCGGCGGCGCATTCAGAAGCGGTTGGACCACTTGAAGGATGAGCTGGATTCAGTCAAGAAAGTCCGGCGTCAGCAGCGCCAGCGGCGCGAGGCTGTGCCGGTGCCGACGGTGGCTCTGGTGGGGTATACCAATGCCGGGAAAAGCACTTTGTTCAACCGCCTGACGGGCGCGGGAGTGCTGGAATCTTCGCGGATGTTTGCCACGCTTGACCCCAAGCTAAGGGCCGTGGAGCTGCCCAGCCGAAGGCGGATCCTGCTGTCGGATACGGTGGGGTTTATCCGCAACCTGCCGCATACGCTGGTGACCAGCTTTCGCGCAACTTTGGAAGAGGTGGAACGGGCCGAAGTGCTGTTGCATGTGCGCGATGCGTCTTCAAATTACGGCGAAGAGCAGAAGGTTCAGGTGGAGAAAGTCCTGGGTGAACTGGAAGTGCTGGACAAGCCGCGCATCGAGGTGCTGAACAAGA
>CAILBQ010000206.1 GCA_903832475.1 uncultured Acidobacteriota bacterium
CCGATCTGTCAATCGCGCAAAGATTCGCATCTCAACCCGCAGGGACGAATCGGGCTTACTGAATGAACGATCCAAATGAAGCTTTAGATGTCGAAAAATCGGTCCTGATCAGCGGATCTTCTGGAATGCTTGGCAAAGCCCTTTCGGCCGCCCTTGTTTCCCGCGGCTATCTGGTGCGGAAACTCGTTCGCCGCGTCCCCCAGGCTTCCGACGAAATTCAATGGAATCCAGACGCCCCCCATGCTGGCCTGCCGAATTCCAGCTCCAATCCCTCCCGGCCGGCGCATTCCGGCCTCGACGGTATCACCGCCGCAATCCATCTTTCCGGAGCCAACGTTGCCTCCCGGCGCTGGACGTCTTCCTTCAAACGGGAAATCGCCCACAGCCGCATCCACTCTACCGCCGCCCTTTCCCAGACTCTGGCTGGCCTGGCACACCCCCCGCAAGTCCTCATCAGCGCCTCGGCCGTCGGATTCTACGGCAACCGCGGCGATGCAATGCTTGACGAATCCTCGTCACCCGGCGCCGGATTCTTCCCCGATCTCTGCACCGCCTGGGAAGAAGCCGCTCTCCCTGCCTCCAAAGCTGGAATTCGCGTCGTTCATCCCCGATTCGGCGTGGTCCTCGGCAAGAAAGGCGGTGCGCTCGATCGCCTCCGAACCCTCTTCGGGCTCGGCCTGGGCGGCCGTTTGGGAAATGGACGTCAATGGATGAGTTGGGTGAGCGAGGCAGACGCCGTTTCGGCCATCCTCTACGCCATCGAACACCCAAACCTTGCCGGACCGCTCAACATCACCGCTCCCTACCCGGTCACCAATGCCGATTTCACCCGTCAGCTAGCCGAACATCTGCATCGCCCGGCGTTGATGACCGCCCCCGCCTTCGCCCTTCGTCTCGCTTTCGGCGAAATGGCCAACGAAGCCCTCCTAGCCAGCGTCCGCGCGCTCCCCCGCCGCCTGATGGAAGCAGGTTTCGTCTTCCAGCATCCCACCCTGCAATCCGCGCTCTCAGCGGTGATCCCCAACTGACTTGGTCTTTCCTGGTCAGCTAGACTGGGTCAGGATGAATCCCGCAACCTCAGCAGAACGACGCTTTCCTCGCTCGTCATCCGGCCTCGTACTCTCGTGCGCGGCTCTCTACGCAGCCCTCGCTCTGCTGACATCCGGATGCGGCACGCCCGGCGCACCCGCTCCACCCTCCCTGCACCTCCCCATCCCCGCTTCCGATTTCGTCGCGGTGCGCTCCGGCAGCGTCGTCACCCTGCATTGGACCAACCCCCGCAAGACCACGGACCGCCTGCTGATCAAGGGCGCCATCCACGCCCAGATCTGCTGGCAAAGCTCCGCAAGGCAATGTGAACTCCTCCAGACCGTCGACGTGGAACCCGGCTCCAAGGCAGAGTTTCGCGAGACCCTCCCCGCCGCCCTGCAGCAAGGTCAGCCACACGCCATCAACTGTTTCGTCGAACTCAAGAACCGTCTCGGTCGGTCCGCCGGCCCTTCCAATCTAGCTCCCATCGTGGCCGGCAGCGCTCCTCCTCCGGTGGTCAACCTCCATGCCGAGGTTCGCGCCGATGGCGCCGCCCTCCTCTGGCAGGGCGAAGACAATTCCGCAGTCAGGCTGCACCGCAAGCTTCTCACCCCCACTAAGACAAAGTCGGAACCACATTCCAAGGGCATCCTCGACAAGCAGGCCGAGCCAATCTTCCGCGATTTCACCGTCGACCCCAGCCCGCAGCAAAATGGCGCCGTCGATCGCACCGCCCGATTCGGGGAAACCTACGAATACACCGCCCAGCGCATTGTCCGCGTAGCAGTCAACGGCAGTACCGTCGAACTCGCTGGAGACCTTTCCGCCCCTGTGCGCATCGACATGAAAGACACCTTCCCGCCGGCGACTCCCAGCGGACTGGAGGCCATTGCGGTTCCCGACGATAAAACCATCGACCTCAGTTGGCAGCCAGGCTCCGATAACGATCTCGCCGGATACATCGTCTACCGCGCCGCAGCCGGCAACACATCGCAAACCGCTTGGACGCGCATTTCCGGATCGCAACTGCTCCCGTCGCCGGCGTTCCGAGACTCGACCGCGCAGCCCGGACAGGCCTACCGCTACGCCGTAACCGCCGTCGATGCCCTGGGCCATGAAAGCGCGCGCTCTTCGGAAGCCCGCGAATCCTTGCCCAATCCTTGAGTCATCCCCAAAGCACAGCAGGAGACAATCGTGAAGTATTGCTGGTTTGAAGCGGGCGGCAGCCCCCTCTATGGCGAAATCGAAGAGCGAAACGGCGAATTCTGGGTGGTCGCCCTCCTTTCTTCTCCCCTGGCCCTGCACGGACAGCCGCCCACCAAGAACGACGAAACCGGCACCTTTGAGCCGCGCCGACTCAGCGAGCTTTCCCTTCTGCCGCCCGTCGCTCCTTCCAAAATCGTCTGCGTCGGCCGTAACTACCGTGACCACGCTAAGGAATTAGGCAACGAAGTTCCCGCCGAACCCCTCCTCTTTTTCAAACCGCCCTCCTCCCTGCTGGCGCCGGGCGGCATCATCCGCATGCCCGCCGCCTCCCAGCGCGTCGACTTTGAAGGCGAACTCGCCGCCATCATCGGCAAACGCGCCCGGCATCTGAGCCGCGATCAGGACATACGCGAATACATCCACGGCTACACCCTGGCCAACGACGTCACCGCCCGCGATCTACAGAAAAAAGACGGCCAGTGGACCCGCGCCAAGGGCTTCGACACCTTTTGCCCCCTCGGCCCCTTCATCGAAACCGTTCTCTATCCCGCCGCTGGCCTCATTCTCGAAACCCGCGTCAACGGCGAGCTGCGCCAGCACGGCTCGACAACCGACTTCCTCTTCACTCTCCCCATCCTGCTCGAATACATCACCTCCGCCATGACCCTCGAGCCCGGCGACCTGCTGCTCACCGGCACCCCCGCCGGCGTCGGCCCGCTTGCCGCCGGCGACATTGTCGAAGTCAGCATCCCCGGCTTGGGCAAACTCACCAACACCGTTCAGCCTGAATGAGTAGTTGCCCCGCGCTCTACCACCGCCTTCAGCAGTCGTCGTCCACATTCCGTAAGTAATCCTGAACAAAGTGACGGGCCTGCTTTTGCTCTTGTTCTTGTCC
>CAILBQ010000207.1 GCA_903832475.1 uncultured Acidobacteriota bacterium
GGTCTGATTTGAGTCGACAGGGGTACGACTGCGAGCCCGCCAACGAACGGCACGCTCTTGGCAGGAGGGATTGTAAAAGCAGCCGCAGATCCTTCGCTGCGCTCAGGATGACAGTTCCGTTGGGTGGCGTCTGGTGACACTCAGTCTGGGGGCGGCTTTCGACTTGAGGTGGAACTAAGGATGGATGGTGGGCTATGCGGAAGCTACTCGTTGAGCAACATCCTAGAGACTGTTCCCTGGATGGCAGCATGCGGTTGGCCGGTGATTCGTTCGGAACTCTGGACTGATAGTCGATCGCTCGCGATGAGAGCACTGCCGACTGCGGGACACCTGGCCCGAAGCGATGACGAACAGGCTCAAGGCATCAGCTTCGACGGACTGCCACTTCTGGTATGTCTTTGAGTTGATGCCACTCGTGGGGAATGCCACGCATGAGCAAGCCGCAGTCAAATTCGAGCGATCCTGCGGGGAAGCGGTCCGGGTCTGCATAGAATGCGCAATGCTGAGTCTCAATCTGCATCGGCACCATTTCCCACTTGAGCATTTTCAGTTGCAGTCCCTCCAATTCATCGCCGCGCAGAGAACAGGAAAAACCGCAGTCACCTCTCCGGAAGAATTCGGATACTTCGTCAAACGAGCCGAAGCTAGATGTTCCTCGCCATTCGCCTAACACCCTGGCTGAAAAATGCACGTCGGCTTTGCTGTCGTTGCTGGCGACATGCATCTCAAGACGGCTCGGACTTTCGCTTACCTGAAATCGAGCATGGTGATGCACGCCAGGAAAGAGGCGCCCTCCTAATAACTCAACCAGTCTTTGGTCTGTTTCACGACGCCAGACAAACACTCCTGTGCGGATACCGTTGCGACCGGGGTATCGAATAGCCACTCGGTGAGCCATGTTCTCAGACGAGAGGCCGAGTTGTCGGGGAACTCCCTGCGGTCGCAAGTTCTCCAGTCGGATCAAGCAGATACCAACGATAGCGTGGCCATTCTGTTCGTCGACCTGTAGAGGCGCGGGCAGAAGGCGCTGAACCACGTCTGTGTCCGCCCTGAAGTTTAAAAGCATGCGGCGGGCGATCACGCCTTGGATCAGAGGTAGCATTTGTCTGGAGTCTAGCAGACAAAGACTGCGACTGACGGTGAGGCCCGACCTCTGGAGAGGCTGCAGACGCGCTGCAGCAGCGATGTAGTATGGAGGGCAATGTTCAGACATGCTGAGGCACGGCCTGAAAGGAAGGCGCCATGAGTATCCTAGCTCGCCTGGAACTCTGGAAAGAGCAGGGCGCGATCTCGGCAGAACAGCAGGCTCATTTCTCGAGCCTCGTGCGCAGAGAGCCGCTTTCGCTCTCGCTTGAGCTCAACTTTCTGCTGTATGCGGGCGTGCTGGCTTTCGTTGGCGGATTGGGATGGACGATCTCCACGTGGTCGCAACAACTTGGGGATGTGGTTGTCCTGGCTGTTCTCTCACTCATTCTTACTGCCTCGTTCTGGTATTGCTTTTCTCGTGCGGATGCCTGGTCGGCGACGGAGATGGCTGCGCCAAATCTGATCGTCGATTATGTTCTCTACCTGGGCAGCCTGGTGTGGTGCATCGAACTCGCTTATCTGGAAAAGCGGTTTCACGTTCTTTCCGGGCAATGGGATCTATATCTGCTGGCCACGGCAGTCCTCTTCTTTTTGCTTGCGTACCGTTTCGACAATCGGTTCGTGCTGTCGCTGGCTTTGTCTTCGCTGGCGGGATGGTTTGGGATCACGATCTCGGAGTGGCCGTCTCATCAGGACTCGACGTACCGGCTGTATGCCTTGCTTTACAGCCTGTCTGTGGGGGTAGCGGGCGCGGTGCTGCAGCGCTTCAAGCTGAAGGTGCACTTCTTTACGACGTATCTGAACATCGCGGCCAACGTTCTTTTCTGGGCGATGCTTTTCGGGGTCTTCGATGTTCGAGCCAATGGCCTGTGGACGGCTGGTCTGCTGATGGCGTGTGCCGCGTCTCTGGTCTGGGGTTTGAAGCGACGGCAGTTTGCCTTTGTGGTCTATGCCGCCGTCTATGGCTACGTGGGAGTGAGCTGGATGCTGCTGCGCAACGCGGCGGACGAAGCATTCATCCTGACTTACTTTGTGCTCACCGCGACTGCGATGATCGTGATGCTTGTGCTGATCGCGCGTCGCTTTGGGAGGCATGAGTGAGAATCTACCCGGAGTCGCGCGAAGAAGCTGTGCGTGCACACAAGCTTTTGAAAGATTGGGCCAGCGAAGGTTTGCTCAGCAAAGAGCAGTACCATCGCCTCGAACAGGAAACCGTCTCTGACCTACGCGTCACCAATATCTATTTGAGGGTTGTGCTTTTCTTCTTTACCGTGATCGGCGTCGCCGCCGCGGTCGCGCTCTTCTTCACGGTCTTTGTTTCGCGGCCGCAGGAACAAACCACGGGCATCTTCTTGCTGGTCTTCGCTGCTGTTTTTTACACGGCTGCCGAACTTGCGGTCGCCTTGGCGCGTCTGTATCGCTTTGGCGTCGAGGAAGCACTTGCTGCCTCTTCCGTCGCACTTTTGTGCGCTGGACTGGGTCTTTATTTTTTCGGTGGCAACTCTCCGTCTGTGCACCAGAGTCAGCTTGTGATTCCGGCGGTGGGCGTACTGGCTTCGCTCTGGATCTGGTACCGCTTCCATTCGTGGTACGCCTTTCCTGCCGCCATGATCTTCGCCGTTTTTCTGCCCGGCTACTGGACCGCCTCTCCTTGGGCACAGCATGTCCTCCTTGGCGTGTTGTATGCAGCCGGACTGCTCTGCGTCGCCCGCATTCGCTCCCGTCACCGGTTCGATCTCTTCGAGAATGGCTATTCGCTCGCTGAGGCGTTTCTATGGCTCGGCATTTACCTGACCCTCAACTTGAAGATTTCGGATGGGGGTTTGCCACTCCCGTGGTTGAGAGCTGGCCAGCCCGCCTCCGATTTTGCGGGCCCGTTTTACTGGACGACGTGGGTGCTGATCTGGTGCCTGCCGCCGCTCATGCTTGCACGCGGTGTTGGCTTGAAGGATCGCCTGATTCTGGGAGTGGGCGGGCTAGCTGGCGTCCTTACCCTGGTGACCAACAAGCCGTACCTGGGCTGGCAGCGGCATACGTGGGATCCCATGTTTCTAGGTGTCGCGCTGGCGGCGGTCGCTTTGTTACTGCGGCGCTGGCTTGCGCGAGGGGCGGGCGGAGTTCGTCACGGTTTTACGGCGAAGCGTTTGTCGGGGAAGGACAAGCAGGTGATGAGCGTCGGCGCTGCCGTACTCGGGCTGAGGACGGCTGAGTCCATGGCGCCTGCTCCTCAGCCGGCCGAGTCGGAGTTTGGCTTTGGCGGCGGGGAATCGGGGGGTGGCGGCGCGGGCGGGGATTTTTGAGTGCAGCCTGCCGGCTCAACCGATCGCTCTGCTTTTGCGCCAGCGAGGGGATCGGGTTGCTGGCGTGATAATACGGGCCGAAGGGCTCCCACGCTGCCCAATGGCGAGTAGGATGGGGAGAGCTTGTTCGGTATGCGTGATGGAAAAGAAGCGTAGCCGGTTGCGCGTGCTCATTGCCGCACAGGTCCTTTTCCTGGGTGCTCGTCGTGATCCTGGCCCTGATCTGCGTTGGACGTTGTGGTCGCCGATAATGCCGGAGCTGGTGTGCATCGGAAAACGGCGGTAAGCGCACGTCCATCGAGCGTCGAGTCGGCGGGCGACGACGGTCAGGGTTTCTTTCGGTAGCAATATACGCGCTCGATAATGAGCGGCTCGGTGCGGGCTTGAATCACCGTGGTGAACGCCTCTTCAAGCTGGGAAGGAACCTGGTCTGCCAGTTTGTCGTTGCTGAGCGCAAGACCGCCTGGATTGAGCATGGCGGATACATTCGCGCGCGCCAGCGACTGTTCGAAGGGACCATAGTAGATGAAGATGTTGGTTCCGATGATCAAGTCGAACTTCTGCCTGGGATCGGCTGCGCGCGTGCGCTGAAAAACGACGTTCATGTCGACAGGCGTGATGTGCGCTGCGATGTCGGGCCTGATGCTGATGGCGCGAATGTGAACGGCGTCGGCAAGTTTCAGCGGAACACTCACTGGTTTTACTGGCGACCCAATCTGATTGCCGAGCGATTCCCAATAACTCTCGAAGGCGGCGAAGTATTCTTTGTCGAAAGGGACGGCGCTGTTCCAGGGCAACTGCACGACGTAGGGCTTGCCGGCGAGCGCATTCTTCTGAGCGCGCGCCAGGTGAATGTTGACGCTGGGACTGATGTCGAACGTGTTGAGTTCGAAAGACCTGGGATCGGTCAGCCCAAGCCGGATGAGCGAATCGAGAACTGCGAATGGCTGGATGGATTGGGGCGGATAGAAGTCATTGCCGTTTTCTTTGTTGGCAAAATCCAGTCCGGGACCCACGATGGCAATGCGGTGAACACCTCCCGGCTTGAGCAACCCTGCCTTGATCAACTCGCGGAAGCACCGATCCAGCGCATAGTCGGGCCAGAGATTGGTATCGAGCGAGATGCCGCGTTTTGCATAGAGGCTTGCCTCGGTCGACACGTCCGCGGTTTTCAGGGTTTCACGAAACTGAGCGAACTCGTCGCGCATGTGGGCCAGATTTTCCAGCAGATGCTGCTTGACGCGGGCGCGATCTGGAGCAGTCTTGAACGAGTAGCCACGTTGAATGAGGAAGGCGCGCATCTCCTGCATGCCTTCGCTGGCCGTGGGAGAGGCGAGGGCGCGAACCAGGTCGTTCGCGCGGTTTTCGGCGAAGGAGTTCACGAGAGTGCTTGAGCCGTATTTGGATAGGTACTCGCGATCGATTTGATACTCGCTGGTATAGGTCACGCCGAATCGAAGCAGGTTTGTAAGTGTATCTTCTTCGCCCAGGGCGAGTCTTTGCCGGATGCTCAAGTCCTGGGCGCGCACCCACGCCGCCCATTGCTCAGGCGTTGTGGCGTTGCGAAGATCCGGTGGAAGGGCGTCTGGAAACTGCTGGAGGACTGGCCGCGCAGCATCCACTGACATGAAGTCAGCCTGCGGTTGCTGAGAATGCAAAGTCATACACAGGACGATGGAAAACAGCAGCGTCAAGCGCGGGCGCGTGCAGAGCCTTGGCATACGTTCTCACCCAGAGATTTCCGATGTGAGATGAATATATACCCGACGACTCATTGGTGGCGCGACGACTGGCGCCCGCGTCGATCGAACATGGAAAACAGGCATGGAAAAGCCCCAGCATTTGCTGGGGCTCTTCGGCGGTGCGGTGAGGTTGTCTAAGCGCTGTAGAGGAGGATGCCGTCGGTCTTTTCTTCCGCGTCGCTCGAAGCATTGGTGACCGAGCGATAGAAGAGCTGGTTGTTCATGATGTAGACCTCGAGGAAGGCAGGTCTGTCCATGATGTGGCCGGCGATGAGGGCTTCCGACAGCGGGTCTTCGATGTAGCGCTGCAGCGCGCGGCGGAGCGGTCTTGCGCCGTAGCTGCGGTCGCCGAGAGTCTTGTCGAGGATCCACTTCTTGGCGTCTTCGTCGACCGAGATGGTGATCGACTTCTGCGCGAGGTTGGCGTTGAGCTGAGTGACCAGCAGGTCGACGATCTGGATGAGGTCCGCATCGGTGAGCGACTGGAAGAGGATCACTTCGTCGATACGGTTGAGGAACTCAGGGTTGAAGGTGCGCTTGACCTCGCCCTTGACCAGCTCCTCGATCTTCTCCATGACCAGATCTTCTCGTTCGCTGGCGAAACCGAGGCCCTTGTTCTTCTGGAGATGGCGGGCGCCGATGTTCGACGTCATGATGATGATGGTGTTCTTGAAGTCGACGGTGTTGCCGAGGCCGTCCGTCAATTGACCATCTTCAAAGACCTGCAGCAGCAGGTTGAAAACATCAGGGTGCGCCTTTTCGACTTCGTCGAGCAGGACGACCGAGTACGGAGATCGTTTCACTCTCTCCGTCAACTGGCCGCCTTCCTCGTAGCCCACGTAGCCCGGAGGCGAACCGATGAGCTTCGAGACCGAGTGCTTTTCCATAAACTCCGACATATCGAAGCGGATGAGAGCCTTCTCGCTGCCGAAGAGGAACTGGGCCAGGGTGCGTGCCATTTCCGTCTTGCCGACACCGGTGGGGCCGAGGAAGAGGAAGCTGCCGATGGGGCGCAGCGGCGATTTCAAACCGGCACGTGAGCGACGGATGGCGCGAGAGAGAGCCGAGATGGCCTTCTCCTGCGAGATGACGCGCTTGTGCAGTTCTTCTTCGACGCGAAGCAGCTTCTGGGTTTCTTCTTCCTTGATGGAGGTGATGGGGACGCCGGTCCAGCGGCTGACCACGTCTTCAATGTCTTCGCGGCCGACGATGCCGGCGGCGGAGTCATCGAGGTGGTATTTTTCGCGCAGGCCGCGCAGGTTTTCGCGCTCCTTGCGTTCCTCGTCCGAGTAGAAGCGGGCCTTTTCGAACTCATGGTTGGCGATGGCCGAGTCCATGCGGTGAACGATGAACTTGATGCGCTTTTGGACTTCGGTGATCTCTTCGGGAAGGGAGGTCTGGCGCAGTTTGACGCGAGCTCCGGCCTCGTCGATGAGGTCGATGGCCTTGTCGGGGAGGAAGCGGTCGGGGATGTAACGGTTCGAGTGCGAGACTGCAAACTCGATGGCTGCGTCGGTGTAGCTGACGGCGTGGAACTTCTCGTAGCGATCCTTGATGCCCATGATGATCTTGATGGCATCGGCTTCGTTGGGAGGAGGCACTTTGACGGCCTGGAAGCGGCGTTCGAGGGATCGATCTTTTTCGATCGACTTGCGGAACTCGGCCGGGGTGGTGGCGCCGATGCACTGGATCTCGCCGCGGGAGAGAGCCGGCTTGAGGATGTTGGCGGCATCGAGCGAGCCTTCCGCCGACCCGGCGCCGACCAGGGTGTGCAGCTCATCGATGAAGACGATGGAGTTTTGATTTTCCATCAGCTCTTTCATGATGGTCTTGAGGCGCTCTTCGAA
>CAILBQ010000208.1 GCA_903832475.1 uncultured Acidobacteriota bacterium
GTCATCGACTTCGACGACCAGGTCGTGGATCGGTAGCGAGCCGCGCGGGGTGTAGAGACCGTTGACCAGCTGTTGGGCCAGCTCAGACTGTTTGTTGGCGGCTGCGTCCGGAGAAATTGGATTTGTCAGTGCCACGAATGTTGGTCTCGTTGAGAAGGTTAAACCCTTCTCCGATGAGGCTTATAGAGGCGTGCTCCCCTAGATGTATGTCCTTCTTCAGCCGCAAGTCGAGAGCGCTGAAGGGGCTGAAGAAATTGATACCAGAAGGTACACTCTGAAGTTGTCCGCCAGCCAGGCAGGGGTAGGCAGCGGGACAGGCGGGAAGAGCGTTCCAACGTGCAATTACGGCGTTCAGTTGATCGCTGTTCCGGATCTCGCGTCCGATAGCATTGCGCGGCAGCAGCGGCAGTCGTGACCCGCTGGCGCCGTTGATGTTGCCGGTGCCGGGGAGGAAGGTGTCTGCGGCCACGCCTGAACCGAAGGTGTAGATGGGAGCGAGCGAGAAGCGCCATGGCAACTGCGCTTCTCCATAGAGCGTAAAACGATGCCGCTCATCGGTCACAGCATAGCCCTTCTCCAAACGAAGGTCATCGATGCCTTCCACAAGGTCCACCTGCTCTGCAGCGGTTGAGGTGAGCTGGTCATCATTCGAGTAATCGAAGGTCTTTGAGAGGGTATAGCTGACGTTATACTGGTAGCCGATCGGGCCTAGCTTTGCCGATCGATGTGCGATGCTCACAATCAGCCCGTCGTACCACGACTTGGCCTGTGACTGCAGAAGCGTGATGTTGTCGGTGATGCCGCTCAATGGATCGGTGAGGGTGCATGGTTCATTGCTACCGGGACAAGAGACATACGGCGAGGTTGAGTCTGTCTGGCGCAACAGATGACCAATGATCTGGCGTGAAGCAAAGACGTGCAGGCCATCTGCCGAGACGAGCCAGTTGGCGCCCGCCTGTTGTTGAAGCCCGAGCGAGAACTGCTGGAAGAGCGGATGATGAGCGTTCGGACCCATTGCGAGAATGCCCACTCCGCCCGTCTGATGAGGGCCACTGAAAGGGGCTGCAAGCGTGGGACTGCCGGGCGCAAAAGTTGACCCAGGGGCGAAACAAAGGCCTAGACTGGGAGGAGCGGGGATATTCGGATTCACGCAGCTTGAACCGGCATACTGCGTGACTGTCAGCGCACGATCGTTCTGCACCAGCTCTTCCGCGCCCGCCTCGAGAATGATGCGGTCATAGTAGATACCGTATCCCCCGCGTACCACGGTCTTACCCTTGGCAAAAGGATCCCAGACAAAGCCTACCCGGGGACCCCAGTCTTTCTTGTCTGGAGATTTCTTCAGGTTGATCACGTTTGCCATCCAGGTACATGGACTGGTTGGCTCGGCGATGAGACTTGGGCACGGATCGTGCGCGCTGGAGTTACCGGTGAGGTTTGAGTCGTACTCCCAGCGCAGGCCGAGGTTCAGTGTCAGGTTGGGATGAATGCGCCAGTCGTCCTGCACATAGCCTGCGACATAGCTGTTGAAGACCAGCGGGATGGGGACTGGGGTGACGGGTGCGCTGCTTTTTAGTGCTACCGCAATAGGGATGTCCGTATCGTCGGGCTGGTGAGTGCTGGGCTCGCCATTCAGGTTGGCAAATCCAAAGTCAGAAACCAGAATGACTGTGCCTGTGCCGAATACATTGATCTCGCCATGCGCGGTGTAGTGTTGAAACTCGCCTCCGAGTCGAAGCGTGTGCTTGCCCAGAGACCAGGAGAGCGCATCACGTACCTGCGAACGATTCAGAAACGTGGCCTGGGGCAGGTTGAAGTTTTCGCCGTCGGCCAAGTCAGGAAAAATAAGCTCATTCGTCAGACCGAGGGAAGCCGGATTGGTCGTGGGCAGGTTCTGCGGATAGGGCGGGATGTCGTTATAAAAGTTGTCGTAGTGGAACGAGAGGTTGTTGACTTTATTGGACGAGATTACTGTGTTCAGAGCGGCGACAACCGAATTGAAGCGGTTGAGGGAGTTCTGCCGCTCTGCCGAAGTAAAAGCCGGTGTGCTGCTGGATGGCGTAGCCTCCGCAATATCGGTCGAGCGATTGAATGAGTAGCGCGCCATCAGGCTGTTCTTTGGGGTGATCTGCGCATCGACGCGAGTCGACCAGAGTGCATCACGCAAGGGCGCTGGGGCGGAAGTATGCAGGATGGTGTCGCTCGTGAAATCACGCGTTCCGGTCTGTATCGGGGCATTTTGATCACGGAATTCAAACGAGGAGAACCACCAGGCGCGGTCCTTGTTCAGCGGACCGCCCAGCGAAGCCCCCGACTGCTCGCGATCAAAAGGAGGTGTTGGCTGACCATGCGTGAAGGTCGCGGGCAGCGCCTGCAAGTTTCGGTTGCGTTCGAAAAGAAAGGCAGAGCCGTGGTAGCGATTTGTACCTGTCTTGGAAACGATGTTGATGATGCTGTTGCCCGAGCGGCCGACTTCCGCGGTAAAACGGCCGGTGGCAATCTGGAATTCCTGGATTGAGTCTTCGGGAAAATTGGATAGCGTTCCGCCGACCACTTCGTCGTTATTATCGCCACCGTCCACGGTGATGTTGCCACCACGTCCAAACCCGCCTGCTGAGCTGACCTCAAGGGTATTGGTCTTGGTGGGATCGAAGGTTGGAGCGGGACGATTGCCGGGGACAAGATAGGCAAGCTCAAGAAAATTCCTGCCGTTTAATGGAATGTTCTGAATTGTCTGGGAAGTGATCTGGCCTTGCAGCATGGACTGCGTCATCTCCAGATTCTGCGTGCTGGCATTCACTTCGAGCGTTGCACCGGCGGCCGCGATCTGTAGCCGAGCATCCAGGGTTGCGCTTCGGCCAGCTTCGATGATTACTGATTTAAATTCCGCACCGGAGAAACCTGCCTGATTGATCCTGAGGCTATACTCACCGGCTGGGAGATCGGCCAGCACATAGAAGCCACTCCCGTTTGTTGACGTGCTGCGGACAAAACCTTGAGCGATACTGTTGACCACCACCTGCGCCCCCACAAGAACGGCATCTTTCGGATCTGTGACCAGACCACTGATGCTGCCAGTAGGAACCTGTGCGTGAAGTCTAACAACCGCTGTGAATGCGAAGAAAAGCACAACTTGAACTGCACGCCTCAGGGACGTGTTCTGACGAATCCTGTAAACCATTGAGTACGACCCCCACTGACGAGACCGCCGCTCTTCGTTCCACATAGGCCATGGGTCTCAGGGTGGAGACACACGTACGGAGAATGAGGGCGGGTCACGAAGGCCCAACTCTAATGAACCAATAAAACACCTGTCCTCAAGCTAGCGGTGGGTACAAATTTCGATCAATGGGTGGAATGTAACACCGCATACGAACCGAAGTCCCCGAAGTCTTCCCATATGAACGCGAATCTCAGCAGCCAAGTTGCTTTGCCTTTGATTCGCCTAATGCCAGCAGCGAGTTCCGGAATCAACATATCCGCGTCTGCCGCTTCGTGGATGCATGATGCGCCTGGATATAAGTGGACGCTACAGGCGCTATCCAATCGACTTGGCATGGGTCGCACCGCGCCTGATCAAGCAGCAACGCGGCGTCCTGAACGACATCTAAAAACGCATCTTCGCCGTGGCAAAAAGGCTCCCAAAAAGCCGCTCGCTAAACCTCGCAAAATCAACGGCCGGATCGAGGAGATCCGGCCGTGACTTAAGGTATGCCTTCTGTGACAAGCGCTGAGGCAGACATGCCAGCTTGAGAGTCCCTCCTCAAGGCAAGAGCTAATCATCACCCCAAGCTCGGGCAATATGGTGCGTATTGAGAAGCGCCCGTTACATCAGCGTTTCTGGGACTTATTCATGGCAACGCTCAATCTTGACTGACTGAGCGCATTCGCTTGGGCTGCCGTCGAAATGTTTGAATAAGCGTGGCTGACGCGCGGCAGCATTCATGGGGATGGTTGTCTTTCCCCAGTTCCAAGCCACTTTCCTATCTGATACGCAAGTTAATGACAAAGCCGAGACATCTCGATGACACCGGCTCGAACGGCTGCCTCTAGAGTGAGTGCAGACCAAGATCATCGGTCGAGAAAAGAGGATTCTTATCATGCGCATCTGCTGTCTAGCCATCACCGGAGCCCTGGCGCTCTCCCTTCCGTCGGTCGTCTTCTCCCAGGAAAAAGGGTATCCCCGCTACTCCAGCACTACCGAACCGTTGCAGCAATATACGCAGGTCAACCTTGTTTCGAATCTATCGGGCGTTGCCGCGGTGACTGACCCAAACCTCGTCAATGCTTGGGGACTTTCCCGCAGTTCAGGAGGAGACTGGTGGATTTCGGACAATACGACGGGATTGTCGACTCTGTATTCCGGAACCACTGGCGCGATTACACCATTGGTCGTAACCATTCCACCAGCCGATCCGAACGCGAGCTCAACTGGGTCTCCTACTGGAACCATCTTCAACGGTACGATGGATTTTGCAGTCGCTCCTGGCAAGACAGCGCTTTTTCTCTTTGCTACGGAAGACGGCACAATCTCCGGCTGGAATCCAGACGTCAATCCAGCCAAAGCGGTCATCGTTGTGAACGAGGGACAGAAGTCGGTGTTTAAAGGGCTCACAGTAGCGCAGGCAGCCATCCACGGTGGCCCACTGGCGAATTACCTGTATGTTGCGAATTTTCGCAAGGGCCAGGTGTCGGTTTATAACTCTCAATTCCAGCACAATTGGGAGGCAGAGGAAAACTTTGCACGTTTTCAGGCACCTGAAGGTTACGCTCCGTTTAACGTGCAGAACATTGGGGGGAACATCTATGTTGCTTTCGCCAAGCAGGACGCAGCGAAGCATGATGAGGTGGATGGGGCAGGCCGCGGATTGGTGGCGGTCTTTCGGCCCGATGGGAATTTAATCCAAACGCTGCAACGCGGAAACTGGTTCAATGGACCATGGGGCCTGACCGCGGCTCCGAGCGATTTTGGCGCTTATAGCCATGACATTTTGGTTGGGAACTTCGGCAGTGGCGAGATCATCGCATTCGATCCCGTGACGGGCAAATATCGTGGCAGGCTTCGCGATGCAAAGAATAACCCGATCCAGATCCAGGGTTTGTGGGGCATATCCTTCGGGAACGGAACCGCTGCAGGAGGTCCGGCAACGTCGCTCTTCTTTGGCGCAGGTCCGGGCCAGGAAGCCAACGGCCTGTTTGGAAGCTTAACGCCCATCCAGAACAACGCCGGCAACGACCAGTAAGCCACCCTTAAGCAGCGAGCCAGCACTTCATGGTTTGTGCTCTGCAGATCTTTGTGGCGCGTTGACCGCGCCACAAAGATCTGCATTCTTCATCAATAGGGAGGCTCGGCAGAATGGGTATCGTAGGGTTGTCCAAACTTGTTGAGATGTTCTTCGATACCGGAAGGCCCGACGTGAATCTCAATCGTCCCCAGGACGGTGTTGCTGCGGTCCACCTTCATTATTCGCGACAGGGACCGCAGTGTTTCCGGCGAGGCTAGTTCCGACCAGACTTGCAGGCGATATAAGCCCTGGGGGATCCCGTGCAAGGTGATGAGGCCCTTTGCATCGGGCTGAGCGTAGTACGGCGTTTTGAGGCTAATGATGATCGCGCTCATCTCGGGGTGGATATTGCAGAAAATGTATGAGACGCCTTCGCGGTTGAAAGCCACATTGCGGGTCTGACCGCTTTGATAAAGGCCAAGGTCAAAGCGCCGGCCGTTGTAGAGCGAGAAGACGTTGTGGAAGTAAGAGTCGGCGTTGGGAAAGGCAACGGTGCTGCCAACGGGAACAACGAGCAGCCTGGGATGGAATTCTTTGTCTTTCTGCGTCATCTTGAAAGCTGACGGAGACTGCAGATCGCCGGCAGTCGGATCGAGCGGCTGAAGCCATACCACGGCAGCAAGCTCCGGCCCACGCGTGGAGGGCAGAGACGGTTTCTTCTGGGATGAGTCTCGCGAAATATGAATGGTCCCCGTGACGTCAAACCTCGCGGTTCCAATGGCAGAAGATACGGCAGGCGCGTCCTGTCCTCTGCCATCGGCGCATAGAGCGCCGGCCAGGATAGTTATAATTGCAACCCGCAGTGTCATGATGCCCATGCTAGAACGCATACCCCGCAGCCAGTCCATACAGGCTGGCGTCAGCGGCGGTTCCTGTGATTTGCCAGGAGCGAATCCTGCGGTACTCGCCGGATATGAGAAGAGTGGAAGTGGGACGAAAGACAAAGTTTCCAAAGGCCGTTTGGTTGCGAACAAGGCCAATGTATGGATTGGATAGGTTTAGGTCCGCGCTGCGCAATTGAACACTGTTCGCGTCGTCCTCTCCGAAAGCAGCGTTGAACTCCAGTAGCCGAATTGGTTTCATCTTGAGTTGTGCCCAGCCACCGGCGTCCCTTAGGCCAACCATGTTTTCGCTGTTCTGGACGTCGAGCTGCCGATACACAAGTATGCTGTCTTTAAATGCACCGGCGCTGAGGCCTCCCAGGCCTGCGCCGTCATAGATCGACCCGGAAAACTGCATGGCAGCCGGCAGCGATATTTTCCAGTCGGCGGTCCCCGCCCAGGCGTTGAAGTTCCCGGCAGGATTCGGCAAAGAGGAGGCAAAGGAATGTGGACTCCAGTAGCCTCCGATGCCGACGCTGGCGGGAAGCTGGAAGCGTCCCTGCCAGGCTACCCTCGCTTCAGTTGCTGGGTAGCGGCTTCGCTCCGCGGCGCTCACTGCACCAAGGCTCCCGGAGCCACTGGAACCTGCGTCAGGAATGTCCGCCAATGCCGCTTGAAGATTGATGTGCTGGTTATCTGAGATGTCGAAGCGACGGTCCAAGCTGAGCTGCGGGAGCCATCCCCATAGAGCTCCTGACCAGCTCATAGCCGGCGTCGCGATACTGAAATACGAATTCGCGTAGTAGGGAGTCAAGATCAAGGGTGCGACGCCTGCCTGTACCCTGGTTTTCGGCCATTCAATCTGCATCTCGGCGGTTCGCAGTCGGAATGAGCTGCTTCCTACTGTGTAGCCGCCTGACGACAGTCCACCCGCAAAATCCATCTCGAGGTTGGCATATGTGCGGGCACCCCAAAGCGAGGGGCCGGCTGCTTCGAGGCCCAACAGGGTCTGGCGGCCCGTCGCGGTCAGGCTTCCGTGAGCGGCATTCCCACCCGATGGGATGGCAACGAGGGGCTCAATGGGATTGTCCACCGAACCGTTATTCAGCGAAGCGTTCAACAAGACCAGACCGTGCAGCTTTACTGGGAATTTTGAAAGACTCTCCACCTTTTCCTGCTCGTGAACTTGAATCTCAGCCTGATGCATTGCCTGCCGTTCCTGAATTTCGGCAACGGCCCGCTGCAGATCCGCTGCGGCGTCTGGCGGTGCGGCTGGTGACGCGTCGGCCAGTTCGGGATGAATCTGGTTCTTCAACGTCTTGAACTGCTGTTGAAGCTGCACCAGTTCCGCATGTTGCTCGGCAATCCGCTGTTGTGCAGCCTCCAATTGAGTTTGCATCGCATTCACCCGATTCTCGAGCTCTTGCCGCGCCTTATCGGTGCTTTGCGACCAGGCGGAGATCCCGCCAACTTGGATCATGCATGCTGAGAGGATGCAGACTCGGAGCGATGGTCCCCGCTGAGGACACCAATGCGGGACTCGCTTCGTGCAAGAGCGTGGACTGGTCTTCATAAGCCTGGGCCTTTCGTAGATTGAGATTCATGGTTTGACGGGGATTCTGGGGCTTTGCTCTCGCCTGAGACAGTGTTGGGCGCAGTCGCCGCATGTCGCAATTCGTTAGCATCGCGGGCCGCCTCGCGATCGAGAGTGAAGAGGAAGACCGTCCCACGCTTTTCACCGATCCCACGGCTGTTCTGAAGGGAGATAGATCCGCCATGCTCCTGGGCGATGGCAGCAGCCAGCGTGAGTCCGATGCCAATACCGTTCTCCTTATTCGCACTGACAAACGGATCAAAGAGTCGGCTGCGGATGGACGGGGAAATTCCGGGGCCTGAGTCATTCACCTCGACCCGCAGCAAGCGCGCTTCTTCTTGAATCGTTACGATCACCCACGGAGGAAATGTGCCGGTTTGGGCCGCTTGGCAGCCGTTGAGCACAAGGTTGTAAATAGCACGTTCGACCTTCTGGGCATCAACCCACGCCTCGCCTGTGCCCTCGGCGTTGAGCTGAATCGAAACGCCAGTCGCCTCGGGGTGTTTGGAGACGCGGTGGATCGCTCGTTCAGCGAGGTAAACAACCGACTCGCAAGTGATGTGAAGCACGCGCCCAGTCCGGGTGAAGAGTAAAAGCGAATCGATGAGATCAGTTGTGCCCTGTACGGAGAGCTGGATCTCGGCCAGCAAATCAGCTCGTTCATCGCTGGAGAGTACTTCCGCAGCCAGAAACTCGGCGTTCGCGTATACGGAGGCGAGATAGTGGCGTAGGTCATGCGAAACCGAGCTTGCCATCTGGCCAATTGTGGCCAGCCGCTCGGCAGTCATCAGTTTGGCCTGAGTCTCGCGGATTTTGGTGCGCATCGACTCAATCGAGCCGCTCAAGGCCCGTATTTCGGAGGCACCCGAAACTGGCGTCCTGGTCTCGTAATCGCCGCTCCCGACCGCGGCGACACTCTCCGCCAGGACCTCGAGAGGAGCAGTAAGACGGCGAGCGGCGAAGTAGGCAAGAAAAACGCCGGCAACAGCCGATACAACACCGATGGCAAGCACGATCCGATTCAGCCGCTTCTGCGTCTGCCGGAAGTCTTCCATGGATCGCAGCACGATCAAGGCAATCGGCTGGCGTAGATCGCTGTTGAGGGCGATTCGATCCACCAGGAAATGGATACCATTCAGGTTGAGAGTAAGAGGTTCCGAGGATCGATTTGTGCGCGCCTGCGATGCTTCCTCTGACGCCAATGAGTTCTGATCAAGATTTGTCAGGCGCCTCTGGCCTTCTGTATCCAAGGTGGTGCCTACAACTTTGCTACCTACGGCAAAGGCTATCTCTGAGCCGGCCGTCTGGCTCACCTGACGTGCAACAGCATCATCGATCCGTGAGCCGATTGCAACATACCCGAGTAGCGAACCCTTCTCTGCCGAGCCGAAATAAATGGGCTCAACTGATACTTCAAAGAGCCGTTGTTCATCAAAAAGGTAAGATTCATCCGTATCTGACAAAGAGACGTCAGTCCGATTGCTCAAGAGTATGGCTAGGCGCGCTCCGGCTGCGCCAGCACTTTCCCCATAGATCGCGACTATTTTGCCGCTCGGAGAAAGCAGCGCAAAAAGATCTGCACCGCTCAGTTTCGCGTATTCCTCCGCCTGGTCCTGGATGGTTCGACCATCGCCGGTGGTCATCAGTGCCCGGAGGCTGGGCTGATAGGAGAGCAGCAGCGCCTCTCTTCGCAAAGCCTGCTGGCGCTGGCTTTCCAGATTGCGATAGGTGGCGGCAGAGTGGGATAGGTCATCCGCCAGGCTCGTGCGCATCTGGTATTGCATCTGCTGCTGCAATACCAGCAGACTGAACGAAGTTAGAACAATCGGGATCAGCAGCAGAGGCAACAACAGCATGGTTCGCATTCTCACGGCGTTGATTCCCTCTTCTGTCTGCACTCAACTGGATAGAAACTTATATCCCGCGCCATGGACCGTGATGAAGTGCCGCGGGCTGGCTGGATCGCTCTCCAGCTTTTGCCGCAGTTTGAGGATTTGATTGTCTACGGTTCGCGTCGTCGGATAGTGGTGGTATCCCCACACATCGGTCAATAGTTCTTCCCGAGAGATTACGCGTTCGGCGTTCTCTACGAAGAATCGAAGCAGTTTGAACTCATGCGCCGTCAGTACTACCGTGCGTCCCTGCTTGCGAACCGCCATACGGACAAAATCCACCTCGCAGTCTCCAAACCCAAAGGGCAGAGACGCCGGCGCCTGTTCCACTCGGCGCAGCGCAGCTTGCACGCGGGCTAGCAGCTCGCGCGGACTGAAGGGCTTGGTCACATAATCATCCGCGCCTATTTCCAGCAGGAGGACCTTGTCGGCTACGTCTGTGATTGCGCTCAGGATCAGGACTGGCGTGCGCGGTGAAGCCTTCTTGATGCGTTTGCATACTTCGCGGCCAGAGAGCCCTGGCAGCATCAAATCTAGAATCACTGCGGAAGGGGAAAGCGCATGAAATCGCTCGACGGCAGTTGGCCCGTCGGTCGCACTTTCCACGACAAAAGACTCCGCAACGAACAGACGCCGCAAGACCTTTTGCATCCGAACATCATCTTCTACGATTAAAATCGTGCCCATGGTTCTTCTTCCATTCTTACTCACGAACAACACGAAAGGAGTGATTCATTGGGAAAACGACAATCTGATGACATTTAGGAAGGACGGTGGAGAAGAGTCATCAAGATTTCATGGTTGCGCAGACCTAGCCGTCAACTTGATTTCAGCGGCCCATCTCTTCCAGGAAGTCGACCAGCGTTCGGAAACCTGAAGTGTACGGATCTCTCTATTGGCATCAAGCCAAGAGCCTCCCATGAGTGACGCGATACAATCCTCGCAAAAGCGCCGAATCATATCTCCATCCCACCTGGTTCTGGAAGCGTGCTGAGGCCTGAAGCCGACAGCTGCGCGGAAGCCTATCAATTCGGCGGGCGACTTTTATGCGGTTGACAAAGTATGGGGACAAGCGGACTCGTATAACCAACATCGGGCGGATCTTCCAGGTGTCCTCCAACTTCGCCATCCTCAAGCATCAAAGTGTTGCAAGCTGTGGCGGTGACTGACGCGGTGGCACCCTAGCGAACTCCGCTCCTGCGCCGAAAGGCAAGCCCGTGCTCGCCTGCGGAATGCAATGCCTTTCTCTGCTTGCGCGATCCGGAAAGCGTGGAGAGCGCTCCGGATCGCGCAGCCTTTTCCTTTCCCTCGAATCGCTATGGAGCGAGTGTCAAGGTATTCGAGGTGCTGGTTGAGAAAGCTGTGCTGCCGCCATACACTGCGTTTACGGTTTGGCTGGTTGAGCCGGTGATACTTGCCGATGCAAGCGTAGCGGTTGCCGACGTGGACAGATTGTTCACCAATCCATAAATTAGCCCTACGCTAGAATCGCCGATCAGAACGTCCAGCTGCCCATCATGATTGAAGTCGCCGACCACCATGGACGATGGTTGGGCGGTTGCGGGAAGGGTGAGACTTTGCACGGTGAACGATCCAGCCCCGTTGCCGAGAAGACAAGCGATGCCATTGGTTGAATAGCTGGCTACGACCAGGTCGACATTGCCATCCAGGTTGAAGTCTCCTGCGGCCAGACTGGAGGGCAAGAAGCCTGTTGGTATTGAGGCGCCCTGGGTGAAGGTGCCATCTCCTTTGCCGAGCAGAATGATGACGCTGCTGGTCGCGTAATCCGTGACGGCGAGGTCGATCTTTCCATCCTTGTTCAGGTCTGCCGCGACGATGCCGCCGGGCATCGCTGCGGTGAGCAATGGAATGGTGCTAAGGGTCAGATTGCCGTCTCCGTTGCCGAGGTAGATCAGAACGCCGTGTTCGAAGGTTGTCACTGCCGCATCGAGATTCCCATCGCCATTGAAATCCGCCACCGTCACTCCCAGCATGCTGTACATGCCATTGACTGGAATGGTAGTGGGAGAGAAGAAGCCGTCTCCGAAATTGGAGATCAAGGTGATGTTTTGCGAGTAGCCGATCACCAGGATGTCCTCCCTGCCATCTCGATTGAAGTCACCCACGGCGATCTGGTTGGCCGCTCCGGGGATGAGAATGACAGACAGGGTCGGAAAGGTTCCATCGCCATTGCCGTAGAGTATGGCGAGTTGGCTGGTACCGTTCGTAACTTGATAGCTGCCGATGACCAGGTCCAGTTTCCCATCGCCGTTGAAGTCACCCGCCGCGACGCTATTCAAGGCGCTGGAGCTGAAACCACTTCCTGCGCTCACCGTCCCATTTCCGTTGCCAGACATGAATTCCACGGTGTTGTCACTAGGATCAAGAATGACGAGGTCGGGCTTGCCGTCGTTGTTAAAGTCACCCGCGACCATCTGGGTTGCGGAAACGCCAGGGAACTGATTTTGGTTCGAGAGGAAGCTTAGCTGAGTCGAACCCGCGGTAAGGCTGGCTGAACCAAGGGATGTTTTGGTGGACGTGTTGGTGAACGCAACGGTTCCCGTGACAGCTTGTGTTCCAGGTCCGGAGACTTTAGCCGTCAATGAATAGGTACCCGCGCTTCCCGTGGAGGTTAATAGAGTGGTAGTTGGCTTAAGGCCGGTCACGGTTAGAGTAGCTGGCGTCGAGGAACTGGGCAGCAAGACCTGGCTGCCTCGGAAGACGGCTTTGATCGAGTAGCTTCCAATGGCCGGTACGATTCTGGCCTGGGCTGTTCCCACGGTGCTAAGCTGCGCCGTGGCGAGCAAGGCCGAGCCAGTGCAGGTAGCTGCCGTAGCGATACAAAAATCCACAGATTCGGCCAATGTCGTCAACTTTGAGGCGGCAACGGTCGTTGCCGTGAGCAGCACGCTTGTGCCCGCCGTTACTTGTGCAGCGGAGAGTTTGAGCGTGGTGGTACTGGCTTGGGCGACATAGACAGGGGTGACCGCGGATTTGGCGGCAGTCAGGTTGGTGTTGCCACTATACGCAGCCGACAGGGTATGGGTGCCGGTAGAAGGGAAGGTTACCGCGTCCGTAGCCTGCCCATTGGTGAGTGCCGCGGTCTTGAGCAGGGTGGCGCCGTCGTAGAGCGAAACAGTGCCGGTCGCGACGAAGTTATCGTCGGTCAGGACGTTAGCCGTGATGGTCACCGCCTGTCCGACGCCTACGATCGATCCGGGCGAAGGAACGACGACGACCGAAGGCGTAACTGGCGTGCCCGTCAGCGAGACAGTGTTGGACGCTCCTGCCGTATAAATCCCACCTGCGGGGAGGGTAGCTTGTAACAGGTGCGCTCCAGAGCCAGGAATCGAGACGTTGTTGAACGTTGCCGTGCTGATGCTGCGATTCAAGAAGACAGGCGCTGTCGATGCGCTGTAGTTTGCCAGGATAAGATCGGGGGATCCGTCTTGATCGAAGTCGGCGGCGGCGACCATGCCGATCGTGGAGCCGGGAAAGCTTTGCGAAGCGGTGCTGAAGAGGCCATTTCCGTAGCCGATGGCTACATTCAATCCTGTGGCGTTTGCTCCAGTCCAGACGAGATCTGGAATGCCGTCCGCGTTGACGTCGGTGACGACGATGCTGGAGATGTAGTCGGAATTGCTGAGGGTTGAAGCATTGCTGAAAATTCCCGCACCCTGGTTGAGATACACCAACATTCCAACGTCGGAACCGAGCACAAAATCGGGCCGGCCATCGCCGTTGAAGTCGCCGATGGCGATGGCAACGGAACCAACTGTTGTAGTGACGGGGCTGGAGCCTACGTGAAAAGTACCGTCTCCGTAGCCATAAAGGATAGCCACGCCGGTGGGATTGGTGGCCAGGGCGATGTCGGCTTTGCCGTCTCCATCGAAGTCGGCGACAGCGATCGCGTAAGGATTGGTTAGGTTGGGAATGGTGACGGCGTCGGCGATGAAGGTGCCGTCGCCCTTGCCGATGAGGATGGAAATACTGCTCGAGAAATAGTTGATTACGGCGATGTCGAGAATGCCGTCTCCGTTGAAATCAGAGACCGCCAGACCCATCGGACTCTGATCTGCAGCTATGCTCGCCTTGGTGGTGAAGGTGCCATCTCCGTTTCCCAGCTCGATGACCACGAGATTATGGAGGAGGTCTGCGACGACAAAATCGAGCTTGCCGTCTCCGTTAAAGTCCCCAGCCGCCAACTCCCAGGGATTGCCTACAGAGATCGCAGGAGCAACCGCTTTGAAGGTACCGTCTCCGATTCCGAGCAGGACATTCACACTTCCCGAACCGCTGTTGGCAATGATCGCATCCATTTTGCCGTCGTTGTTGAAGTCACCCGTGATTACGCTAAATGGATTTGAACCCAGGCCAGCCACTGTCGTTTTCAGCGTGAAAGGCAGGGGTTGCTGCACCGGGTATACGGACGCAAGAGCAAGGTTTGCGTTGGAAGTATCAGCCAACCGCACAGGTGAGAAAGGTAGCGGCTGGGAGGTTTGTCCAGTGAGATTTGCTGTCAGAGTATAGTTCCCCGCTGCACCACTTGCGGTCATGGCCATGGACACTGGATAGGTTCCCGTCACGGCAACTGTTTGAACGGGCGAAGCGCTTCCTTTGACGATCCCGGCTCCGGAGAAGATAGCCTCAATACCGTTGCTGCCGACAGGCAAGGCCAGACGTGCTGTCGCTGTGCCGTTGGCGCTCAATTGCACGGAGCGAAGGAGGGATGAATCGGTGCAATGGGCTGCGGCGGCTTTGCAAAAACGGACAACGCCATGCGTGACGGGGGCGCCCCCGCTGGTCACTGTCGCGGTCAGAACCACCACAGTGCCGTGCGCTACCGAGGTCGCGGAGGTGGCTAACGTCGTCGTAGACGTTGTGGCGGCAGCGACGGTCAGCGGGACTGTAGCTGTCGTGCTTCCTGCAAACGTGCCATTCGCCGGATAGACGGCTTTGAAGCTGTGCGTGCCCGCGGTTGCGAAACTGAGATTGAAGTTCGCGACACCATTCACTGGAATCGAGGACGCAAGGACTGTCGCGCCGTCATAGAGAGCGACCGGCGCCGAGGCGATCAGGGTACCGTAGGTGGCGGGCTGGACAGTTGCCGCTACCTGCACGACTTCTCCAATCGCTGCCTCGGCAGCACCTACATAAAGTGTCGTCGTGGTCGGGATTGGCGTTCCAGCGACGGTGACATTGTTCGACTGGCTCGGAGCATAAGGGGCCTGGGAAACAAGCCGGGCAAACACAGATATGGAAGCAGGTCCAAGCGGAACGATGTTGCTCAGAGATGCAGAAGCGACGGCTGTTGAGGTGTTCATGACAGCTTGCACCTGATTCAAAGTGGCGTTGGCAACCAGCAGATCCGTCAAGCCGTCGACATTGAAGTCGCCCGCCACAACTGCTCCGGGGGCAGCGCCGGTGGGCACGGTGAGCGGGGTTGCAAACGTGCCATCGCCGTGCCCGAGGTAGATGCCCAGGTTGTTTGAGCCGTTGTTGGCAACGGCGAAGTCCAGCTTGCCATCGCCGTTGAAGTCCCCAACGGCGATCGATCCGGGATTGCTTCCGGTGTTGAGGCTCGGCACGGTCGCAGTGAATTGCCCCAGGCCGTTCCCGAGATACAGAGTGACAGTTTTTGAAAAGGAGTTGGTGATGGCCATGTCCGCTTTGCCGTCACCGTTGAAATCCCCGACTACGACTGCAGATGGATAGACACCCGTTGCCCAATTGACAGGAGCACCGAAGCTTCCGTCTCCACGCCCGAGGTAGACCGATGCAGTGTTGGAGTAATAATTCGGAACGGCAAGGTCAAGGTATCCATCCCCGTTGAAGTCTGCGGTCACGATGCCGTAGGGCGTTGATCCGGTGGTCAGCCTGCCTTGCGCCACGGTGAATCCTTTGCCGGTGCCTAGCAGGATCCAGATGCTGCCGCTGCCGCGGTTCACGACCGCCAGGTCAATGATTCCGTCACGGTTGAAATCTCCAGTGACCAGGTTGGTGGGGCCACCATCCATACCGACGGAACCGCCGAGTCCATACCGACGGAACCGCCGAGATAGAAACTCCCGTCTCCTCGTCCAAAGTGGTAGGTGACAGTGCTATCTCCCTCGTTCGCCACCGCAAGATCAACGATGCCGTCATTGTTGAAGTCTCCAGCAACGATGGCGGTCGGGCTGGTGCCCGTAGAGAAGCTTTGCTGCAGATTTTCAAAAGCGCCATTGCCAAGGCCGATTAAGGGCGTCACGGAGTTGCCCACCGTGTCGACAACCGCCATGTCAGGAATGCCGTCGCCATTGAAATCCGCCACCGCGATAGCGAACGGTGTATTGCCCGCGGCGATCGTCGCGCCAGGTGTGAACCCCAGTGTCGATGAAGTCAGACCGGGAGCGACGGTTCCCAACACAATATTGCCGGCGGTGGCGTTTTCGAAGGAAACCTGGCCGGTGAACGGCTGGAAGCCGGTTGAGTTTAAGTTCGCCGTGAAGTTATAGCCCGTCGTGCCTTTAATCGAACTGAGGGTCGTCGTGGTGGGACGTCCGCCTATACAAACGACCGGCAGGGCGCTGGAGATGCTGGAAGCGAAGGTCTTCGAACCGGAATAGACAGCCTTCAGCGTATGGTTGCCCGGCCCCAGCGCCAGGGGAATGTAGGCACTTCCCGTGGCATTCAGTTGGGCTCGAGCCAGGATTGCGGGCCCGGTGCACGCGGCTGCCGTGGCGTCGCAAAGCAGCACTTCCCCGGAAACGGTTGTCGAGGGTGATGTGACCGCGACGGAATAGGTTGCGCCAAGACCTGCCGTGGGGTTGAGCCCCGGAACAGTCAGTTTGGTGGTCGTCGTTGCCTGGCCCCAGGCGGTCGCCGAGAGCAACATGCAGAGGATCACAAAAATGCCGAGCCATCCCAGACGGGAAAGCAAACGATTCACAGGTGCCAAATCCAGATTCCGATTCATCTCAAACCTCCGGGCCGTAATTCGTGCAGGCCGCCTCATCCCGTAAGGCGACAAAACCTCTTGAATCCCTACATGCTGGAGGTGAGAAAAAGAAGATAGCCGGAATCTCCTCCTCAGAACGGGAAACCAGGAACTGTGTCGGAGACGGGCAAACCGCAGGTATAATCCGGTTGCGACCCTGCTCTCGCGCCCTCGTTTCGCCCGAATGCCCAACGGAGGCCACCTTTCCGCGCGTTGGACTTCTTCCCAAGGGTTTTTCAGCTATCCAAATGTATCGGGAGACTCGGATCTACTATGCCGCTAGACCGCGAACAGATCACCCTGTTGCTAAAGGAGTCGAGTGGCGGAAACAGGGAGGCGCTCGATCAGCTCATGCCTTTGGTTTATGACCACTTGCATCGACTGGCGCTGTCCTGTCTTCGTTCAGAGCGACACGATCATACCCTTCGGGCAACTGCCCTAGTACACGAGGCATATCTGAAGCTCATCGGCTCAGACATCGCATGGGAGAACCGGGCACACTTCTATTGTGTTGCTTCGCGGGTTCTCCGGCATGTGCTGGTGGACTATGCCAAGGCCAGTAAGCGCCAGAAGCGCGGCGGCGGAGCGCAGAAGGTGGCACTGGACGAAGCGGTCATGATCGGGCCTGGACTGTCATCGGAGATTCTGGAAATCGACGCAGCGCTCGATGAACTCTCCAGGCGGGATGAGCGCAAGGCAGAGATTGTTCAGCTAATCTTTTTTGGCGGCCTTACTTATGACGAGACGGCCAGGGCTCTGAAGATTTCGGACGTTACGGTGCATCGCGAGTTGAAGATGGCGAAGGCGTTTCTTCACAGCCAACTAGTCAAGCAAGGATAGACTTCCATGACAACGCTCCCCGGCGACAATCACTGGAGACAGCTGGAAGAGTTTTTCTACACAGCCACGGATGCCGCGTCGCCCCTGCGTGCCGAGCTGCTCGATCGATTCTGCAAGGAGCATCCTTTACTATGCCAGGAAGCGCGAGCTTTGCTGCAATCCTCAGAAGAGACGTGGGGCTTCCTCCACGATCCGCTGCGCGAAGCCGCGATCCAAATTACGGCTGAACCGGATCGAACAGGTGAGACGGTCGGCGCGTACCGGATCATCCGGCTGGTCGGCGAAGGCGGCATGGGCCGCGTCTATCTTGCCGAGCGCGCAGATGAGCTCTACCAGCAGCAGGTGGCGATCAAACTGGTACAAACCAGCGCAGGCCAAAGGCGCGATCTGTTGCTGCGCTTTACCGCCGAGCGACAGATACTTGCCAACCTTGATCATCCCAATATTGCGCGACTTCTGGATGCCGGCCTCACTCAGGACGGCCTACCGTACCTGGTCATGGAGTATGTGGAAGGAACCTCGCTGGATCGCTTCGTGACGGATCATGGTCTTTCCATTATTCAGCGCCTCGATCTTTTCCGCGACGTGTGTTCGGCCGTTGAGTACGCCCATCGCAATCTTGTTGTACACCGCGACATCAAGCCAGCAAACATTCTTGTAACGACCGAAGGGGCGCCAAAGCTGCTTGATTTTGGCATCGCTAAGCTCCTGCAGGGCCCTGGCGTAGCGGGCGAAGGCTTGACGCGAGAGACAGAGCGACTGATGACTCCTGAGTTCGCCAGCCCAGAGCAGGTACGAGGCCAGGCGATTACTACATCGACGGACGTCTACGCACTTGGCGGACTTCTTTTCACCCTGCTTGCCGGAAGGCCGCCATTTCAGATTAAGTCCACGGACCCGCTAGAAGTAGCGCGCGTGATCTGCGAACAGGCCCCGACTCGTCCCAGCCTTGCCAGACGTCAGAATGAGAAGGCTTCAACGGGAATTCGCGAGAAACTCAGCGGCGACCTAGACAAGATCGTGCTGAAGGCCCTGCGCAAAGAGCCGGAGAAACGCTACGCATCGGTTGCGGAGCTTTCCGAAGATGTGCGCCGTTACCTGGAGGGCTATCCACTTCAGGCTGGGTCGAACGCCTGGAGTTATCGGGCGTTTAAATTCGTTCGCCGCAACTGGGTGGGCGTTACCGCAGCCTCGCTGATGGCGCTGGCCATCGTGGGATTTTCGGTAGGCATGGCAATGCTTGCGGAGCGCGCTCGCGAACAACGGGCCAAGGCTGTACAGCAACAGCACAAGGCTGAGCAAGAAGCATTGTTTCTTTCTGGGCTTTTCCGCGCAACTACCCCGGATGTGGAGCGAGGCAAAACGATTACCGCGAGGGATGTGCTCGATCTTAGCGTGGTACGTATCAACCGAGAGCTGAGCGCTGAACCTGAAGTGCGAGCTGCCATGTTGGATAGCGTTGGAAACTCGTACCTGGCTCTCGGATTGTACGACCAGGCCCAGCCCTTGCTGGAGCAGGCATACGCAATTCGCAAGCCCTTGGGCGCAACGCTGGAGCTGGCGGAAAGCGCGGCAAGCCTGGCTGACGAACGACGAGCGAAAGGCCAATATCCCGCGGAAGAAACCCTATTGCGGGAAGCCTTAGCTATTCGTCAAAAGCTGGCCGGGACAGATCGATCGCTGCTTTCGGAGACGCTAAGTAACCTGGGCGAATGCCTCTACCTGCAGAGCCGCACCAAGGAGGCAGAGCCCGTGCTGCGTAATGCCATTGCGTGGGGTCCGCAAGGGACGCAACAGTTCGCGGGCGCACAGAATTACCTGGCGCTAGTGTTGGAAAAGCGGGGAGCCTTTCAAGAGGCCGTCAGTCTTCTTCGCTCGGCGGTCGATACATCGGCAAAGAACTCGGGGAAAGATGGCACGGATTACATGACGGCTCTGCACAATCTTGCCGGGGCTCTAAGTGACCTTGGCGATTTGCAGGGAGCCGAGGCCGCCGAACGCCAGGTGCTGAGCATTCGAGAACGCGTGTCCGGCAAGGAGCATCCAGACACGTGGTACTCGCTCAATAATCTGGGATGGATTTTGTTAGAAAAGGGGGACTGGCAGGCCGCCGCACCGTACCTGAAGGTGGCTCTCGAGGTGAACCGCAAGAGGCTGGGCGACAAGCATCCACGCATGGCCACTTCTTTGAATAACTGGGCGCGTGTACTGCAGGCGAAAGGGGACTATGACGGCGCAGAAAAGACATACATCCAGGCATTGACCTTGCTGCAGGAGAATCACCAGGCAGAGAACTGGTCCGCCGCGAAGATAGAAGCGAATCTCAGTGCGCTTCAGCTTGATCGGCGAGATTACGCCGCAGCGCTACGATATGGGCTGCAAGCGCTCGACCTGCGCAGAAAGTTGGGCGGCGATGAGAATCCCGACGTTGCTTCTTCTCTCGTCGATGTTGGATTAGCGCGGGCTTTTTCGGGAGACGCGTCCGCTGCCGAAACTGAGATGCGGTCCGCTCTGGAGATTCGGAAGCATCTATTCAATGCAGGTCATCCGAACATCGTAGCCAGCCAAGTTCGATTGGCCGAGGTTTTGATAAGCGAGAACAAACTGCCTGAAGCGGATGCCATTTTGAGGGATGCAACGCAAGCGGCGGCGCAATCTCCGTTTCCGCTGCCAGCATGGCGGCTCGCAGAAGTGCACAACGCTCTAGGCGCGTGTCTCGTTGCCGAAGGTAGGAAGGAGGATGGATATCATCTTTTGCGGGACAGTATTGATGGGCTGCGAACCTACCCCCAAGCCGCACTGCGGAGAGCGGCACTGAGAAGGAGCGCACACTTGCTGGGACTTTAATTCGTTGCGGCCTTTTCGCACGAGCACGTAATCGCCAATGTACTCAGTGAGGCATAGATTAGTAATCGAAAGTCGGCTAGTGTTTAGAAACCTGCGAGGGACGTTGGTCCTGGCTGCATTCTTCCACTTCGATGGTTTGCTGCTCAAAGCGTTTCTCTTCCTCGCTCGATCCGGTCAGCAGGAAAGCGTTGGTAACGGCTGCCTTGCCCTTGTGGACCTCTGTGATGACGTAGGAATAATGGAGCCAATGCGCATCGGCAAAGTCGGTAGCGGACCACAGTGGCGGATGGTCGGGATGGGAGTGATAGAAACCGACGATTTCAAGTCCCTGCCGCCTCGCATCGCGTTCAATCCGGACGAGCTCGAGCGGAGCGATGCTGTAACGATCGTGGGCTGAGTCGGTTCGAGCATTGCTGGCTCGCACAGCGGCAATTGCCTGCCAGCCCTTCGGGGTTGACGCGCCCAGTAGAACTCCACAAGATTCGAGGGGATAACTTTCCTCGCCATGTGCGCGGATCGAAAGATACACAAGACGTGTCATCCGAAGGATACTCAAGCTTGCTCCCTACCGCTCGCTGATTTGTCTGCCTGCGGAAGCGCAGAGTATAGCCAAGATCATCGCAATGCCAGCTGCCGCGTCTTTTGCCGGGTTTCTTAAGAAGGCCCGAGGGGCTCTATGGATGAGGTGCCCATGAGCAATCCCTGAACGCGTGCACAACGCTCCGCCCATCAGTGGCACTCTGCGAATTTCGTCTTTGCCATAACGACAGAGGCCCGGAGTGCTCCGGGCCTCTGTCGTTTCCAAGCGCGCAGAGTTCTTAGAAGTTGATCTTTGCGGCCAATTGCATTTGTCGCGGCCCGTTTGAAGTGTAGGAGATAACTCCGAAGTTCGGGTCGTCGATCGATTGATCTGGCGTTCCGAAGACAGGATGGTTAAAGGCATTCTGCGCTTCAAGACGCAGTTCCGCGGTTAGACCTTCACGGATCGAGGATAGAGCGAACACCTTGTTGATGCTGGCGGTCACCTGGAAAGAACCCGGGTCACGAACTGCGGCGTCGGCGCGCCTCACGTTCCCGAGGGTATAAGGAGTCGGTAAGACCAGCGAATTCGGATTGGCGAGGTATCCAAAGATCCATTGCGAGTCTTTGCCGCCCGCTCGCCGTGGCTTAGCAGCCCAGTTTGGACGCTGACCGCCGTAGGTTGGCAGCGAGGTGCCGTCGGCTGTTCCCCAATTCATCGGTCTCCCAGAGGAGGCGCGCCAGATACCATTCGTCTTCCAGCCGCCGATGATCGCGTCAGCCCACCTCGGCATGTTGCTTCCCAACAGCATCTTGCGGCCCACGGGCAGATCGTAGGTATAACTCACCTGGAAGACTTGTGGGATGTCGAAGGTTGAAAGGCCCTTTTCGAGCCACGGTCTGTTGGGGTCCTGCAGGCTGGTGAAGCTGCCCAGCCAGCTCGTATTGTCGTCGGGAACCGAAGAATCGTCCTCAGACTTTGACCAGGTGTAGGTGGCATAGACCTGGAGCCCGTGGGAGAAGCTCTTGTCGAAGACTACCTGCATGCCGTGATAGATCGACCATGCAATGGGATGCGCCTCCGTCGAGACGCCGCCGCAAGAGAACTGAGGATAAGGAACCTGCAGTTGGAAGAGCGGCACCTGAGA
>CAILBQ010000209.1 GCA_903832475.1 uncultured Acidobacteriota bacterium
ATCACCGAGACAGAATCGGCCAGCAATTACAACGCGCTCCAGGCCGTCTTCCGCCAGCACCTTACCGCCGGCTTTGAACTCACCGCCAACTACACCTATTCCAAGTCGCTCACCGATGACATCGGTTTCTACGGCGTCAGTAACATCGGCAGCGGCCAGTACTATCAGCAGAACGCCTACGACATGCGCTCCGAGTGGGGCCCCGCCGGCATGGATACACGCCACAACGTCTCCGTCACCGGCGTCTACGATCTCCCCTTTGGCCGCGGCCGCCGCTTCGCCTCCAACATCAATCCCGTCGTCAATGAAGTCATCGGCGGCTGGCGCTTGGGCGGTGCCGATGTCTACTACTCCGGATTCCCCGTCACCGTCTCCTCGCCCGCCCGCTACTCCACCACCGTCCACGCCTTTACCGGCGCCGCCCGTCCCAACCAGCTTCGCCCCCTCAACACGGCGGGTAAATCCATCAATGCCTTCTGGGGAACCGCCGTCCAAAACGACGCCTGTCCCCCCGACACCGATGACGGAACCTGCATCTATCAGCAGCAATCCAACTCCGCCTTTGGCGCGCTTCGCCCCGGCTCCCTGCGCGGGCCAAGCTTTCAGAACATCGATATGTCTCTCGCCAAAACCTTCCGCGTCTGGCGCGAACAACACCTCGACTTCCGCGCCGACTTCTTCAACGCCTTCAACATCGCCGACTATGCCGCACCCAACAGCGGCATGGCCAACGGAACCAGCTTCGGCCAGATCACCGGCACCATCAACAACAACCGCTCGACTCAGCTCTCGCTGAAGTACCAGTTCTAGCCAGCCGCACCAGAAACATGGCGCACGTCACCTCAACGACGTGCGCCATGTTTTTTGCCATCAACTCTGCGCCGTCGTCTACCAGGATCCCGAAATCCCCTCCTCCGCTTCGCCGACTCTCCATTGCGTCAAGCCGAATTACCTGCTACTTGTCGTTCCCAAAGCGCGTCGGAGCTTCCTCACAAGGCAGCCGCTACTTCGTCCCCACCCCCGAAAGCGCAACCTCATCCGGATTCCCCCGCCCAAAAAACGCGTTGGAATAAATCCTCACCCTCCCCGAAACCGCTCCAGCCGTCTTTGGATCGAATGAAACCCGTATCTGGCAAGCCTGTCCCGCCACCATCTCCGTGTGATCGCAGTTATCTGTCTCGGTAAATCCGTCGCTCACCACAATCAAGTCGATCTTCGTCGGCCCAATCGCACCCACCACGATCGTCTGCTCAGCGCTGGCACTCCCCACCTTCTGCGCCGCAAACCTCAGCGAAGTCGTCGATAACCCATACCCCGGAAACGCGCTGATCTCGCGAATGCGCCCGTTGCATGAATCCACTACGTAAAGGTTGCCCACTTTGTCGTGAACCACCGCCGTCGGTACATTGAACGTCGCATCCAGCGCCGGTCCACCATCACCATAGAAGCTCCCAGGGCAAGGATCTTCCGGCCACGAACTCAGCGTGACGATCCCGGCAATATTGATCAATGCGCCTGAGGGCGTATGCCACCAGATCACCTGGCTCCCGTCGTCCGCGATAAACAAGTTCCCGTTCGCGTCGACATCCACCCAAACCGGCGCCTGCGCTGGCCCATCGCAGCCAAACCCGCAACCGATATAGCCGGCCGACCCTCCATAATTGGAAATCGAATCGATTATCCCCGTGCCTGCAAAAATCTCCCGCACCTGGTAATCGCCTTGATCGGCAATGTAGATATTCCCCACCCCATCCAGCTCCACATTCGCTGGCCAGAACAGGTTCGCCGCGGAAGCCGGCCCACCATCGCCATCTCCGCGAAACCCTTCATAATCCGGCGAGCAGCGCGATCCCGGATTATTCCCTCCCGCAAAGGTGGTGATGATATGCGTCTTCGCATCGATCCGCCGCAGCGCGCAGTTGTTTGCGTCCGCCACATACGCATTGCCCTTCGCATCGAACGCCATCGAGGTCGGCGTATTGAACTGCGCATCGATCGCCGGTCCCCCATCGCCGGAATACCCGCACGGCAATCTCCCCGCAAACGTCGATACCACGCCCGTCGCCGCATTCTTCACATCGATGACGCAGAAAGACTCCGTGAAATAAACATTCCCTTGTTGGTCTTTCCCAAAGCTGGGTTGGTCTTGCGCAGTCGGAGCGACGGTACTGATCTTGTCATGCGCCAAAGCAGGCACAGCCACGCAGAGACCCGTCAATACAAACAGCGGCAGTTTGAAATAACGATTCATCATCCCCTCGATTTCTCCCGTTCACAGTCTCGTCGCCATACGTGCCGATACAAAGCCTCCGAGGACGAGCCGGCAAAGCTCGTAACAACTCCGTTTGTCGGGGGTCTACAAAGCTCAACGGACCTGCGACATCAGAAACGAGAAAGTGAGTCGTCCAATTCCGCATTCAAGCAGAGCCGCATCGCAAGCCGGCATCAGCCCCGCAACGTGTCGGCAGCTCGGCAATGACACCAAGCAAATATAGTCCCAATTCATCCAGGTCAGACGCACATTGCATCAGCGTTTCAACAAAATTCACGCGCGAATCAAACTAGCTTGATAGCTACAGAAGAGGAAGTCCAAGGACTGCTCTGCACGTGGGCAAACGCAGCCAATCTCAATGCACCACCACCGTCTTGAACCCCAACCCCTTCAGCAGCGCGCTGATACTCCCTCGTGCATTCGCTCCGGCCTTCTCCAGAATCCCATCCGTCACCGCCGCTTGCGCAATCTGCTCTTCCGCCGCCTTGCGCACCTCCGTCTCCAGGTCCGGATCAGCCGCTACCAGCACCCCCGTCGTCCTTGAATACACCTTGGTCCGCTGGTTATCGATGCGTGTCGTCAACACCTCCGCTTTGGGCAGTTTCACCCGCACAGCATCCCCATTCACCGCAACATCCCCATCCTTCAGCTGACTCAAGTCCACCCCGGCAATCACCTCGCCATGCGCCACCAGCAGCATCTTGTCTCCCACCAGAAAATTCGGCAGCAGCAGGCTGTGCCGCTCCCCCTCAACGATCTTGTCAATCGAATAATCCACCGTCTCCAGCCGCGAAAGCTGCCGAATTCTCTCCACCACCGCCGGCGCCGAAACATCCATCCGCGTCGGCCGCCCCAGCAGCGCCCCCGCCAGCCTCGATAACATCCCTTCGCCCGCGCCCGTCCCAGCCCGCCCCACCAACACCACCAGCAGTCCGCCCACCACCAACCCGCTCAGCAGCACCCACACCCGGGACCGCCCACTCCCAGAAACCTCCCCGTTCCCCAACGCTCTCCGCATCCGCAATCCCTCCCTCGCAGCCTACAGTCAATCCATCCTTCCGCGGTCCTCTTCGGCTCAATCCTGCTACGTGTCGAGCCTGTTCCCACACCCCGATTCGCGAAGTATTCACCGTCCCGTCACCCCGCCTCAACAATGCGCCGCTATCACCAGAGGTGGACCAGCGCCCGATCCCCCACTTGCGCCCCATCTATCACCGAAAGCGAGTCTTCCCATGAAAAAGCTTCTCTCCGCCGGCCTCGTGGCCGTCCTGGCCACGAGTGCCATCGCTCGGCAGGGTCCAATTCCCAAGGGTGTTCCCCATCTCGACCATGTCTGGGTCATCATGATGGAAAATCATGGATTCAACCAGGTCCTGAACAACCCCGCCGCCCCCTTCACCACCCAGTACGCCCACAGCGCGAACCTCGCCACGAACTACTTCGCCGTCGCGCATCCCAGCCTCACCAACTATCTCGAAGTCAACGGCGGATCCAACTTCGGCGTCCTCGATGACAACGCTCCCGACTGGCACAGCACCGCCTGCACCGCCAACATCGTCAGCGGCGTCGCCAACACCGAAGCCGTCTCCGCTCCCATCTGCCCCATCACCGGCGAAGGCACCGATGCCGCCACCCCAGCCATCGACTACAGCAACGAGACCTCCGGACCTCCAGGCGTCAACAACATCGACGGCGTCAAGTCCTACACCGCCGATTCCAACATCCTCGGCATGAGCATCGCCGACCAGCTCGCCCACGCCGGCATGACCTGGAAGTCCTATCAGGAAAGCCTGCCCGCCTCTGGTGCCGACCTCGTCAACTACAGCGACGGCAACTTCACCAACCTCACCGACTTCACCAGCCTCAACGCGCAGATCGCCGCTTCCAACGCCGCCAACCCCACTGCCACGCTGCCCACTCTCAGCACCGGCAACATCGTGCAGCTCTACGCCGTAAAGCACGATCCGTTCGCCTACTTCAAGTCCACCCAGGAAGGCTACAACTGGGGCAACAGCCTCAAGAACATCGTTCCCTTCGACACCGACAAAGGACTCTTCGGCGACCTCGCCTCCGGCAAGGTTCCCAACTACTCCTTCATCGCCCCCAACCAGTGCAACGATCAGCATGGCCGCGGCAATGGCTCCGTCTTCTGCGCCTATGACCCCAACGACAATGGCACCCAGCTCGGCCTCAACCCCGCCCTCATGACCCTCGGCGACCAGGCCCTCCAGAAGATCGTGACCGCCATCCACGCTTCTCCGGCGTGGAAAGAAGGCAACAACGCCATCGTCACCATCTGGGATGAAGACGACTACAGCGTCTCTCCCACCGTCAACCGCGTTGCCGCCATCGTCGACACCAACTACCCCACCCACAAGAAGCAGAGCGGCGTCTTCTACACCCACTTCTCCCTGCTCAAAACCATCGAAGGCGCCTTCGGCCTCCCCTGCCTCAACCACGCCTGCGATGCCTCCACCGCCGCCATGCTCGACCTCTTCAACCCCTCCCACGAGTGGAAGTAAGAAACAAGGTCAGCGTCAAGTAACGGAACCATAGCAAAACAGGGTGCCTCATATCTGCCCGCTCTTTCTGCGGGCAGATATGGGGCACCGATCTATTCGACACGCACATGAGCGCCAGCGGCGCGCGTCATACCAGCGCAGGCCACAGCGATGAGCGACGCGCAAGCGTTCGCTCACAGCACCGGCCTGGGTATTTTGCCTCCGGGAAGCAAGGGCTGGAAAGCCCGTCCCATGTCCGCCCTGTCGACCCATCCCGCCAAACTCCACCAACATCGCGCCGAGCAACGCGAGGCCCCGCCGAAGGCGTCCGCCCGCACGGCAGGTGCCGGCAGGTGCCTGCTATCGTGGAAATGAGCCCATGGACCCCCTCCCCCGCCTCTTCGAACAGCACTTCCACACCGCCCCCGAAACCATCCTCCCCCTCCAAGGCGAACTCGGCGGCTCCGGCCGCGCCATCCTCCGCCTCACCGCCGGCCCCCACACCGCCATCGGCATCCTCTATCCCGTCCGCGAAGAAAACGTCGCGTTCCTTGAATTCTCCCGCCACTTCCGCCGCCACAACCTCCCCGTCCCCGCCATCTACGGCGAAGACGTCGCCCACAACGCCTACCTCGAAGAAGACCTCGGCGACCTCACCCTCTACGAGTTCCTCAGCACCAATCGCCAGGCCGACACCATCGCCCCCGCCGTCGTCGAAGCCTACAAGAAGGTCGTCGCCACCCTCCCCCGCTTTCAAGTCCAAGCCGGCCGCGACCTCAACTACAAAGTCTGCTACCCCCGCGCCAGCTTCGATCGCCAATCCATCAACTGGGACCTCAACTACTTCAAGTACTACTTCCTCCGCCTCGCCGGCATCCCCTTCAACGAACAAGCCCTCGAAGACGACTTCAGCCGCCTCACCAAATTCCTCCTCACCGCCAGACACGACTACTTCCTCTACCGCGACTTCCAGTCCAGAAACATCATGCTCCGCGAAGACGCAGCCTCCCCACATCCCTCTCTCGAACCGTGGTTCGTCGATTACCAGGGCGGCCGCCGCGGCGCCCTCCACTACGACATCGCCTCGCTCCTCTACGATGGCAAAGCCGACCTCCCTCCCGACCTCCGCCAGCAGCTCCTCGATGACTACCTCGAAGCCCTGGCCAACTACACCCAGGTCGACCGCTCCGCCTTCATGGAGCACTACTACGCCTACGTCTACGTCCGCATCCTCCAGGCCCTCGGCGCTTACGGCTTCCGCGGCTTCTACGAACGCAAGGCCCACTTCCTTCAATCCGTTCCCTACGCCCTCAAGAACCTCCGCTGGCTCGCCCACCACGTCCGGCTCCCCATCGCCCTCCCCGCCCTCATGAACGCCTTCCAGGGCATGCTCGGCTCGCCCAAACTCCAGGACCTCGCCTCCCCCGGCTCCGGCCTCATCGTCCGCATCTTCAGCTTCTCTTTCCACCAGCAGCCTCCCACCGACGAATCCGGCAACGGCGGCGGATTCGTCTTCGACGCCCGCAGCCTCCCCAACCCCGGCCGCCTCGATCCGTTCAAGCCCCTCACCGGCCGCGACCAGCCCGTAATCGATTACCTCAACCAGCAGGACACCGTCCACCAGTACCTCGCCCACGTCCTCCCTCTCGTCGATTCCAGCGTCGCCGCCTACCAGCGCCGCGGCTTCAAACACCTCATGGTCTCCTTCGGCTGCACCGGCGGCCAGCACCGCTCCGTCTTCCTCGCCGAAACCCTGGCTCGCCACCTCCGCCAAACCCCCAACATCGAAGTCCAGCTCCGCCACCTTGAACAGGAAAAGTGGCCGCAGCCCGCTAAGCCTGAACCCATCCCCGAGCCCGCCGCCAGATGAAGCCCATGAAAGCCATGGTCCTCGCCGCCGGCCTCGGCACCCGCCTCCGCCCCCTCACCAACGACCGCCCCAAAGCCCTCGTTGAACTGGCCGGCCGCCCCATGCTCGACCTCACCCTCGCCCGCCTTCGCTCGTTCGGCATCCACGAAGTCATCATCAACACCCACCACCACGCCCAGATGATCGAGGACTACCTCGCCGCCCACCACAACTTCGGCATGAACCTCGCCATCTCCCGCGAAGAAACCCTCCTCGACACCGGCGGCGGCCTCAAGCAAGCCAGCTGGTTCTTCCTCGGCAATCATGCCGAACAACAAGAAGCCCGGGTGCCCCATCCATCGCGTTCTCTGCGATGGGTGGGATCACAAAACTCCGATCCAGAGGATGCCGGGGTGCCCCATATCTCCCGGCGCCCTTTGCCGGAAGATGTGGGATCGCCAAGCGCCCAAGTTTCAGCCGACGCCCATGTACGCGAAGATGAAGTGATATCCCAGGGTGCCCGCCGCGACCAACCCTTCGTCGTCCACAACGTCGACATCCTCTCCACCATCGACCTCGACGCCATGCTCCACCACCACATCGAACACAACGCCCTAGCCACCCTCGCCACCCAGCACCGCAAAACCAGCCGCTATATCCTCTTCGACCAGCAAGGCCTCCTCTGCGGCCGCCAGCCCGGTCCCCTCGAAAACACCAACCCCGAGTTCGTCCGCGAAGTATCCAGCCCCGAACCATTAGCCTTCGCCGGCATCCACATCCTTTCCCCCCGCATATTTTCCGAAATCACCGAACAAGGCGCCTTCTCCATCATTCCCGCCTACCTCCGCCTCGCCTCTCAAGGCGAACGCATCCAGTCCTTCAACGCCGACCCCTACCAATGGCGCGATCTAGGCACCCCCGCCAGCATCCAACAGGCCACTGCCGATCTGAACCGCCAGCCTCGTTAAACGCCGTCACCCGAGCAAACTGAACAGCGAAAACGCAGTCGCAGACCCTGCGTCTGTAATTGATCCGCCGCTCTTTCGAAGCCCGCCGCATAGGCCGCTTCCCCTCACCCCAACCCCACGTAAGATGAAGACGCTCCCGCTGCCCTGATGAAGCCTCCGACCTGCTTTCCCCAGTCCCCAGGTTCCCTCCCTGCCTCACACCCACCCTGAGGATCCCGCATGCTCCGCGTCATTACCCTGCTCTGCTTCTTCGCCTTGACCCCCACCGCCGGCACGCTCCTCTGGGAAGCCCGGCCCGGACCCCGCGACCTTGGCGGCCTCGCTGAATCTGCCGGCATCCTTACCGCCGGCAACCTCGACGGCACAGGTGCCATCTTCGGCTTCAACGCCGACACCGGCAAGCTCCTCTGGTCCCATCACGGCGAACCCATGCGCGCCAGGTCTGTCTCCGACGGGCAGCATGTCTTCGCCCTCTTTGACACCGACGAAAGACGCCGTCACCTCGTCGCCTACGACCTTAAAACCGGCAAACAACTCTGGGATAACCCTATCGAAGACCGAAAATGCAACCAGAGCCCGGTCCCCATCGTCGACTCCGGCCGCGTCTACATCCTCGACCGCGCCGGCCATCTCAATGCCTTCAGCGCAGCCACCGGGGCCACTGTCTACCGCTTCGCCTATGCTACCGACGATCCCAGCTGCCCCTCCGGCCTCACCCTCGCCAACAATCGCCTCTACTTCAGCGCCGGCCAGCGCGACAGTTCCAAATCGTCTCCCGGAAATTTTCTCTGGGCAGTCGATGCCGCCACCGGCAAAGAACTCTGGAAATACCAGACCCACCTCATCGTTAAGTACATCAGCGATATCTTCGCGACCCCTTCCGCCTCGGCAGAGACCGTCGTTGCCACCTCCGGCAACGTCATCCTCGCTCTCCGCGCCTCCACCGGAACCCTCCTCTGGTCCAACAAAGCCGAAGGCGTTTCCGGCGGCTACCCCAAACCCTACCCGCTCTCTGCCCCAATCATCGCCAACGGCATCGCTTTTGCCGCACGCCTTGAAGCTATCGAGTCCTGGAACCTCGCCGATGGCAAACCCCTACCCGCCATCCCCGTCAAATTCCTGACGGACATCGACTTCACCCACCTCTACGCCGACGGCGCCACCCTCTTTTTCCTTGGCAACATCCCCAACGACCCCGACAGCCAGGCCGGCCGTGCGCCGCTGCACGCCATGGACATCCCTTCCCGCAAAATCCTCTGGACCCACCGCGTCAATCGGCAATCCAAATTCATCGAAAACTGGGTCACCGAAAATGTCCTCGTCACCCCCACCGCCGTCTACTACGACAACAACAGCCTCATCGCCAAAGTCGCCCGCTAAACAAGAAAGCGCCCCAGCGACCTTCCGCCGCTGGGGCGCTAGCCTCTCGCTTCTACGTTTTCACTGCACCCCACCCCGAGCAACGCGAGGGTCGCGCGAAGCGTCTGCCTGGACGGCAGTCGCCCAAGGATCAATCACGATCTTGGTCACCTGCTGCTCCTTGTCTCTCCACACCTTGTACATCGCCGGAGCATCGTCCAGCGTGATCCGATGCGAAATCAAATAGCTCGGATCGATCTGCCCCTTCTCGATCCTCTCCAGCAGCGGCTTCATGTAAGTGTGCATGTTCGTCTGCCCCATCTTCATCGTGATGCCCTTGCCAAACGCTGCGCCGAACGGCACCTTGTCCAGCAGTCCGCCATACACACCCGGAATCGAAAGCGTCCCGCCCTTCCTCACCGCCTGGATCGCCTGCCGCAAGACAATGGGCCGATCCGTTTCCAGCATCAGCGCCGTCTTGACGCCGTCGTAGAACCCCTGCAGCTCATTCGAATGCGCTTCCAGTCCAACCGCATCGATGCATCCATCCGGCCCTGTTCCGCCCGTCAGATCCTTCAACGCCGTCAGCACATCGACATCTTTCTCGGAGTAATCCACCGTGATCGCTCCCAGCCCGCGCGCCAGCGCCAGCCGCTCCGGAATGCGATCAATTGCAATCACCCTCCCTGCGCCCAGCATGAACGCGCTCGCAATCGCAAACTGCCCTACCGGCCCGCAACCCCACACCGCGACCGTATCGCCTGCTTGGATCTGCGCATTCTCCGCCGCCATGTACCCCGTCGGAAAGATGTCCGAAAGAAATAGGACTTTCTCATCCGGCAGATCGCTCTCGATCTTCAGCGGCCCCACATTGGCAAACGGAACTCGCGCATACTGCGCCTGTCCGCCTGCATACCCGCCCATCATGTGCGAATACCCAAACAATCCCGAACCCGAATACCCGTACGCCTTCTCCATCAGCTGCGCGTTCGGATTGGTGTTGTCGCACGCCGACCAGATCTTCTTCTTGCAAAATGCGCAACTGCCGCATGCAATCGTGAACGGCACTACCACGCGGTCGCCGCGCTTCAGATTCGTCACCGCTGGACCGACCTCTTCCACGATCCCCATGAACTCGTGGCCAAGAATATCGCCCGCCTCCATGGTCGGAATAAATCCGTCATATAAATGCAGGTCCGACCCGCAAATCGCCGTGCGCGTGATCTTCAATATCGCGTCATGCGGATTCAGCAAAACCGGATCCGGCACACTCAACGTCTCCACATTCCCCTTACCCATCCAGCAAACAGCCTTCATCGCAATCTCCAATCCAGTCAAAAAGTCTTGTCATTCCGAGCGGGTCTGGCGCGCCCTTGCGTCATTCGCAGTCGAAGAGCCCGCGTCTCCATCCCACCGTCCACTCACCATCAACGCCTAGGAAACACCACCCACAGAGCTCCCCGGCGGCGTAGGAATCTTCTCCCCATACATCCCCTTCTTCATATCGCCAACCGTCCCCCTGGGACCATGCGGCTGTCCCTGCGTCCGCGGTATCTCGCCCGTTTCCGCAAACGCCTTGAAGTGGCGCAGATTCTCAATCACCGCCTGCTTCGGATTGCGCCCTACGAACGTCTCCCACATGCTCGCCAGCTTGCCCATCTTGAACTCCTGCAGCACCGTGACAAACGTTCCGTTTCCCTTCGGCGCTGGCTCGAAAATGACCTCGCCCGCCTGATCCACGTCGCCGCCGATCGTGCGCCACGCAATCCGCTTCCCGGGCTCATCGGCAAGAATCTCCGAATCCCACTCCACCGTCTTGTCGCTCGAAGTATCCGTGCGCATCACCCAGTGCGAAGTGCTCGCGCCCGTCTCCGTCACGCTCACCACCTGTTCCTGCCACAGCGGAATCGATCGCAAATCACGCCACGCCTCATACAACTCCACCGGCTCGGCCTGCACCAGCGCCGTCGTCCGCTGCCAAAGCCGTCCATCCTTGTCTTCCGGCGGAGGCATATACCACCCATCCACCATCACACTCGCCCCCTCCGCCCGCGGCAACTCCGCTGCATGCGGCTTTTCCGTCAATGTCGATGAAGTAACAGCCATAAATCCTCCTGTAACTTAGTTACGCTCGTCGTGAGAAAGTTATGAACTTGCATGTAGAAGCCGTCGATGACGCCCCGAGCCCGCAAAGAACTGCCTTTGCTTTTCCTTGTCTTTGCTCTTCCTTTGTCTTAGCTCTTCTGTTTTTGCTTTTCTTTCTGTCATTCCCCTCAGGGGAATCTGCTTCTCCCCTTCCGCCAGCACAAAATCGCTGCCGAGTTGAACGATCCTCGTTCGTCTCAAAACGCCTACTTCTGCCCCACCGGCTCCGCCATCTTCTCGTGCATCGCCGCCTTCACATTCCCCGGGATGACATTCGCCAGCATGCCTTCCATCTTGGTCTTCGCCGAAGCCGCATATACGTGATCTTTCCCAGCCAGCAGCGCTTCGATCCCTTGCTTGGCCACATCCTGTGGCTGGCTCTCCGTCTTGCCTTCCTGCCCAACCTTGGTATCGTCCATCCCCGCGCGGTGAAAGAAGTCCGTATCCGTCGGGCCCGGCTGCAGCGCCGTCACCGTCACATTCGTGTCCCGCAGCTCATACCGCACGCTGTGCGCAAACGACAGCACAAACGCTTTGCTCGCCGCATACACCGCCTCTCGCGGAGCCACCATCTCCCCCGCAATCGACGCCGTGAACAAAATCTTCCCCTCGTTCCGCGCCGTCATCTCACGCACCACGTACTTCGCCAGCTGCACCGTGCTCGCGCAGTTCAGCGCAACCAGGTTCAGTTCCTCATCCAGGTCCGTCTCCTGAAACAGCCCACCCACACCCACGCCCGCGTTGATGCATGCCACATCCACCGGCCGCCCCAGCGCCCGCACCTCGCTCCACAACTGCTCGACGCCCTCCCGCGTCGCCAGATCCGCTTGCACCTTGACCACCTGCGAGCCACTCTTGCGAAAGCTCTCCGCCGCCGCGTCCAGCCGCTCTCCCGCCGAACACACCACTAAGTCATAGCCGCGCCGCCCTAACTCCTCCGCCAGCCAATACCCAATCCCGCTCGAAGCTCCTGTAACGACCGCCAATGAATTCGCCATGATCCCGGCCCTCCTCACGAGCGGTTAGGATGCAGCACCCCGTCCCCGAGTTGGACGCCCAGATTCATCAGACCAACAGGGCCCACCCGGGCGACCCAGCCAGTATTTGCGCCAAACAGCCCCCACCCCGGACGAAGCTCATCGCGCCACAAGCATCCCAGCCAATACCCATCATCCCGGCATACCCACCCCGCAAGCCGAAGGATCTGCATCCCTGGTAAATCCTGCAATCCATCCCATCCTCACGATCCCCAACCCCACACCCCTCTCCCCCGCCGCCATCCAATGCGATAGACTCCTCACCATCACGGGAGTTCGATTCGCCATGCGCAAAA
>CAILBQ010000210.1 GCA_903832475.1 uncultured Acidobacteriota bacterium
CACGAAGCCTTCCGCGTCGGCCAGCGCCAGGATGGTTTCCGGACGGATATTCGTGCCTTCTTCATCGGTCCATCGTGCCAGCGCTTCGGCGCCCACGATGCCATGATCGCCCATCTGCACAATGGGTTGATAGACAACCGAAAGCTTTCCCAGCAGAATGGCGCGTTTGAGCTGGTTGGTGTGACTCCTCCCATTGCCTCCTGCGAGCAGCAGCGTCAAGGCGCAGACCAGTCCTGCTACTGTGCCGGTGGCCAGGTAGCCGTAGAGCAGCCCCCGCGTGGACTGCGCAAGCTCCTGCGTGCCAATGCTGGTGGTGACGCATACCGGGAACTGGGTTGAGCAGCGTTCCCAGGAAAGCAAGCCGGATTTCTGCGTTTTCCTGCCTGAGTTGGAGAGGGCCGTGCCATCCGGCGAACTGGCAGTTCGAGGCCCGGCTTCGCCCGTTAGATGATTAAAGACGCGAACAACATAATGAATTGGCTGCTGCGAAAACTCGGCCAGCACGTCGGGACTCACGATCGCGCCCGCGTTATTGCGGACGACTACGACCGCATGCGCCCCCTTAGGCTCATGCAGCGGGTAACTGAAGTAAATCTGATCGCCATCGGCCAGGCGAATGTCCGGCTGCAGCAGCGGCAGCGGCTCGGCTAGCTTGCCTGTATTGGAAGAACAGAGAAAGGTGTTGTCCCCAATCCGTCCCACTTCCTTCAAATAACGGGAGACGAAGGTCAGCCGCCGCAGCAAGAGGATGTCGTCTGTCGAACAAGGGGCATAGGGCGAGGCGCTCGCCTGACGAAGTGTGTCGGTCAATTCATCGGAAAGCTCGTCTTCGCGCTGCAGGACTTGATCCGCGTATTCGCGCAGCCGTGAATCGGCAGTGTGTAGAATCGCCTCGCGCCCAACCAGATAGCCCGCCAGCACTCCAAGAAGAACAATGGCTGCCGAGAGCCACATTCGACTGAAACGTTGGCGGTTTCGATGCTTCAACTCACACCTCTCATACGCGCTCGGGTTGGTTCTCTTCTCGCGCGAGGGTTCCCCGGACGACCCGTTCGGCCTGCGTCGATTGTGTCGTTTCAAGACGTACCGGGGGAATTTGCAAAGAAACCTGTAGCCCGTTTGATTTCGCTTTGAAGAACAGCTGCATGATTGCTCGGTCGATTATCGCATTTTGGGGCAATTTCCTTCCCGATAAGCTCTGAGGGAGAATTCCTGCAAAATTCTCAGCCCGCTCCGGCTAGCGCCCTCCCGGTATACTAGGGTGTTTGGATACCAACGGCGGCTCGCTCGATACGGCGAACGCTCGGAGTTGAGCTTGCAACAGGCAGAAATCGGCATCATCGGCGGCAGCGGGCTGTATTCCATGCCCGGCCTCACGGAAATTCACGAAGAGACAGTTGAAACTCCGTACGGTTCGCCGTCTGACAGCTTCATCCTGGGCATGCTGGAAGGCCGCAAGGTTGCCTTCCTAGCCCGTCACGGCCGCGGCCACAAGCTGCTGCCGTCAGAGTTAAATTTCCGTGCCAACATCTACGCCATGAAGAAGCTCGGCGTGGAGCGAATCGTCTCCGTCTCCGCCGTGGGCTCGCTCAAGGAAGAGCACAAGCCCACCGACTTCGTTATTCCCGATCAGTTCATCGACCGCACCTTCCTGCGTACCAGCACCTTCTTCGGCCAGGGAGTCGTCGGGCACGTTGCATTCGGCGATCCTGTCTGCCCGACGGTCGCCGCCGCAGCGGCCCAAGCCTGCGCCGCGACTGGCGTTGTCGGCAAACTCGGCGGAACCTACGTTTGCATCGAAGGTCCCCAATTTTCAACCAAAGCCGAGTCTAACCTCTACCGCAGCTGGGGCGCCGACATTGTCGGTATGACCAACCTGCAGGAAGCCAAGCTCGCCCGCGAAGCCGAGATCTGCTATGCCACGGTGGCCATGGTCACCGACTATGACTGCTGGCATCCCGATCACGATTCGGTAACCGTCGACCAGATTGTCGCCGTTCTTCATCAAAATGCAGAGAACGCTGCCAAGGTGGTACGCGCCGCGGTTGCCGCTTTGCCGCCTTCGTCGGAGACGCGAAAATGCGCTTGTGCCTCGGCCGCGCAATTCGCCATCCTCACCCAGCGTGACGCAATTCCCCACGAAGCCAAAGAACGCCTCAAGCTGCTTTTCGGCAAGTACCTGGGCTGACATTTGAACGGATCATCACAAAGCTTCTGAGAGACAGGATCATTCATGGCCATTACTGTAGTTGGCAGCGTTGCGTTTGACACCGTAGAAACCCCCGCAGGCCGCCGCGAACGCATGCTGGCAGGCGCCGCCACGTATTTCTCGCTGGCTGCCAGCTACTTCACCAAGGTGCGCGTCATCGCCGTGGTCGGCGAAGACTTCTCCTCCCGCCAGGAAGCTGTCTTCCAGGCCCGAGGCATCGACACCTCCGGCATCGAACGCGCTCCCGGCAAGAGCTTCTTCTGGTCCGGCTCCTACCTCGACAATCTCAACGAAGCCAAGACTCTGCAGACCGACCTCAACGTCTTCGCCAACTTCGAGCCCAAAATTCCGGCCGGCTACCAGGACTCCGAATTCCTCTTTCTCGCCAACATCGATCCGGTCTTGCAGAAGAAAGTCCGCGATGCCATGCCCAGCGTCAAGCTGGTCTGCGGCGACACCATGAACTATTGGATCAATGACCATCGCGACAATCTCCTGCAGGTGCTCAAGGGACTCGACGTTCTGCTCATCAACGACACCGAGGCCAAGCTGCTCTCCGGCATCAAAAATCCTGTAAAAGCCGCCCAGGACGTGCTCGGCCTCGGCCCCAAAGCCCTCGTCGTCAAACACGGTGAATACGGTGCCACAGCTTTTTTCGGCAGGAGCATCTTTCATGATGGGGCAAAGACGCCACACCATCCCTTCCGCGCTCCCGCCCTCCCTGTATCCGAAGTTGTAGATCCCACCGGTGCCGGCGATAGCTTTGCCGGCGGTTTCTTCGGCTACATCGCCTCCCAGCCGGAACTCACCCCGGCCGTCTTTCGCCGCGCCATGTTTTACGGCGGTGTGATGGGATCGTTCACAGTCGAAAAATTCGGGACCGAGCGCCTTCAGGAACTGACCCGTGACGAGATCGAAGAGCGTTTTGCTCTCTTCCGCGAATTAACTCATCTTGACTAACCTGAAGCCATGCACCGGGCGGCAATCCCACCCGCATCTGATGCAATGATGAACACCCCGGCCACATCCCGGCCCTCGCGCATCGAGCTGTTCTGCGTCGTTGCCGGCACGCTTACGGCCTCCCTCGTAGCCATCCTGTGGAGTTGGAAACACTCCGCCTTCTTGCTATATGGCGACGCCGAAGCCCACATCCACATCGCGCGCCGCCTGTTCGATTCGCATCGCCCCGGCATCACCCAACTCGGCTCCGTCTGGCTCCCCTTTCCTCATCTCCTTCTGATGCCGTTTCTCCTCATCCGTAGCTGGTGGAGCAGCGGATTCGGTCCCGCCATTCCCTCCGCCGTCTGCTACGTGCTGGCCTCAGTCGGCCTATACCGGCTGCTGAGGGCGTGGGTGTCGCCGGCCGCTGCCGCCATCGGCCTCATCCTCTTTGCCGCCAATCCAAACCTGCTCTACCTGCAGACGACGGCCATGACCGAGCCGCTGTTCCTGTGCGAACTGATCTGGTCGGTTCTCCTGCTGGTGGAGTGGTACGCCGGTCTCACCGCAGGGACAACTCGCAGAACCGGCCGGCTGCTGTGGGCGTTGATTGCGATCCTGATCGCGGCTGTTTACACCCGCTATGACGGCTGGATACTTGCCACGCTCGCCTGGCTTGCCATGGCCGCATGTCTCTACCGCCGCGGTCTGCTGTTCCGCAAAAATTTCATCTTCGCCTCGGTCGTCCTGCTGCTTGCCCCCGTCGACTGGATGACCTACAACGCTGTCGTTTTCGGCGATTGGCTCGACTTCATGCGCGGGCCATATTCCGCCAAAGCGATCGAGTTGCGCACCGCTTCCTCTGCCGTCGACCCCCATCCCGGATGGCACAATCTTTGGGTCGCGCTCGTCTATTTCGTCAAGACAGCCGAGCTCGACGTGGCGCAACCGGCGTGGGGTGAAATCATCTTCGCGTTGGCCGCCCTCGGCACGGGCCTGATGTGGAGTGGACGCGTACAGCGCCAGGGATTAGCTCAGACAACAGACAAGACCTGATGTGGACACTGCTGCTCTGGCTGCCTCTGCCCTTCTACGCCTACTCGGTCTCCTACGGCTCCGTGCCCATCTTTATTCCGGTGTGGAAGCCATTTTCCTGGTACAACACACGCTACGGCATGGAGATGCTTCCCGCGCTCTGCTTTTTTCTGGCCTGCGCCGTGGAAGCAGGGTGGACCTGCCTGAACCGATTCAGTCCCCGCACCAGCCGTAGGTGGCTCGTTCTCCTGTTTCTGTTGCTCGCCTGGAATGTGGCCGCGATGCTGCGCCAAGGTCCGCTCACGTACGTTGAAGCCGCCAAGAATGCCCAGGCTCGCGGCTATTACAACCGGATACTCCCTGAAGTCCTCGCGCATCTTCACGCTCTCGACCCCAATGGCACCGTCCTCATGGATTCATCGACATTCCCCAGCATCATCCCCCACGCCGGCATGACCTACCGCCAAACCGTGAACGAAAGCGACAAGCAGTTTTATTGGGCTGCGCTCGGCGCGCCGGCACAGCATGCCTCGATCGTGATGGCTTTCGATGGCGACGAAATCGATAAGGCGGTCAAGGCTCATCCGCAGCACTTGGTGGTCTATCAGCGATTCAGCACGTCCAGCAAAGGCTGGGATCAGTTGCCCGTGACCATATACGTAACAGATACCTTCCCTTTTCCACCCTCTTCCCGCGTCTCAACAACCCCAACATCCCGGTGGTAGCATCGGGCTGTCGGAGCACGTCTTCAAATCAGCGTCTGGCTGCAAGAGGATTTCAACAATCGGCATGATATTGCCACTTCCCATCCACGGATCGCACCCCGCGCAGATGCTGTCGCTGCCATTCTCCTTTGGCTGGATCGAGCAGACTCTGGTGGGCAACGAAGCCATCGTGCGATTGCTCCTTGCCTGCTTCCTTGGCGGAGCTATCGGCCTGGAGCGCGAAGCCAAGCGCCGCGCCGCCGGCGTCCGCACCAACCTGCTCATCTGCATGGCCTGCGCGTTTTTCACCCTGATGTCAGCCGTGCTCGCCGGCGACGCCGGCACAAACAAAGGCCAGGTCGCGTCTAACATCGTCCAGGGCATAGGCTTCCTCGGCGCCGGCCTCATTCTGCATACCCGCAACCGTGTCAGCGGAATGACCAGCGCCGCCACCATATTCGTCGTCGCCTCTATCGGAATGGCGTGCGGAGCCGGTCTCTTCGCCGCCGCCATCATCGCCACCGTCATCGCTCTGCTCGCGCTCGAGCTGGTCGGCTTGCTCGAACAGCGCATCAATCTGAAAATTTATCCGCTGCTCTACGAAGCACGCGGCAGCGATGAAACCGGCATGATGATTTCGATCCTGGACGCCATGGACCAGGAGCGCGAGCGACTCAGCGCCGTCGATCGCGACGTCATCGGTACCATACGGCGAGTGAGCTTTTCCCTCACCGCGACCAAGAAGCAACACGAACGCCTCCGCACCCGCCTGTTGGCCGAGCCTGCCATCAACGATTTGAAAGTGTTCAACGACCCGGAGGACGACTGATCTCTTGATTCCATTCACGAAAGCCCATGCCTGCGGCAATGACTTCCTCATCGTCAAAGAAGAAGACGCCGAAGGCTACGACAAATCGGAACTGGCCCAACGTCTCTGTGAACGCAACACCTCGATAGGCGCCGACGGCGTCGAATTCTTCGCCTGGACGGGCGACGCTTCGGCCCGCATCCAGCTCTACAATGCCGATGGATCGATTGCCGAGATCAGCGGCAACGGCACCCGCTGCGTCGCGGCCTTCATGGCGGAAGAGCTCAATTCCCAGCCTGGCGATGAATTCGCCATTGAGACGGATGCAGGCATTCGTCTCTGCACCATTCGCGATTTCCGTGAACGCGACAACGATGGTCCGAGCGTCCTCGTCACAACCGACATGGACGTACCTGAAATCGAAGAGCGCACCGTAGAACTCGCCGACGGCACCGAAATAGAAGGCGCATTTGTATCCATGGGCAATCCCCATTTCGTCATTCTTCTTGGAGACATGATTGCCGACGGTCCCAATTTCTTTCTGAATGACAAGTCCTGGGAAGAAATCGGCGAAGAGATCTGTTTTCATCCCGACTTTCCCGACCAGACCAACGTCGAATTTGTCCGCATCATGAACAGCGCTTCCGGCCGCCTGGACCAGGTGCAAATCCGCATCTACGAGCGAGGAGTCGGACCAACGACTTCTTCCGGTACCGGCACATCCGCTACAGCAACCGCGATGATCGCCTTGCATGGCGCTGAATCGCCGCTTGAAGTCGCCTCGCCCGGCGGCATGCAGACCGTCGAGTGGGCGGGCCCCGGCGAAAAGCTTTACCTCACCGGCCCCGCCACCCTCATCGCGCGCGGCGAGGCCTGGTAGTCATGGGAAACGCGTTATGACTGAGCTGCTCCGCCCCAAAGCCGCCGCTGTCGGCGTCAAAGTCGCCGTGCTCTCCCCCGCTTCGACGCCCGAAGCCGCCCGCG
>CAILBQ010000211.1 GCA_903832475.1 uncultured Acidobacteriota bacterium
CTGCAAAACTCCGCGAACGGCGAAGTCGATGAAGCCATGGTCCTGAGCGAATTCGCCCTGCACTTCCCGCGCGAGCGACCGCTGCGCGTCCTTCGAACTGTGGTGGCGTGGGCACGTTACGCTTCGCTGTTCGATTTCAACGGCGCCCGCCGAGTTTTCCATGGCCTCCAGCAAATGCCATCACGGATTGCGCCATCGTCGTTGCCAGCCCCGAAAACCTAGTCAGCCGGCAACGTAGCTAAACACCCCGTTGTCGGGTTGGTGACGTCTCGCCATGATAGGAAGTGATGCGCATTTCAAAAAAAGAGTCTCCGTCGGGTTATTTTGTCGGGGGAGCAATTCCGTGAAAATGGCGTCACTGGTCCCTCTCGTCCTCACGATCAACGGAGGTTCGTCGAGCATCCGCGTTGCGGTCTATGAGGTGGGGGCATCAATCCCCTCATACACGGGACGGATTGATCGCATCGGCTTGCGCGGCACAAATCTGACCGTCGCCAATTTATCTGGTCGATCACCGGCTCCCGTTCGCGTCGCGGCTTCCAACCACCGCACCGCCGTCGAATTCCTGCTGAAGTGGCTGGAACGGCAACCGTTCTTCGCCGCGATCGAAGCGGTCGGCCATCGCGTAGTGCATGGCATGACGCACTCGGCTCCGGAGCGGATCACGCCCGCCCTGCTCGCGGAGTTGCATCGCATCATGCCGTATGATCCCGATCACCTGCCGCGTGAAATTGAGTTGATCGCCGCCTTCCGTCAGCGCCATCCCAAGCTCCCGCAAGTGGCGTGCTTCGACACGGCGTTTCATCGCACGATGCCGCGGATCGCAAAGTTGCTGGCGATTCCGCGACGCTACCAAAAAAGGGGCGTAGAGCGCTACGGTTTTCACGGCTTGTCCTACACGTATCTCTTGGAGGAACTCACGCGCCTTGGCGATCCCGCCGCGAAGAAGGGCCGCGTGATCCTCGCTCACTTGGGGAATGGCGCCAGCCTCGCTGCCGTCCGCGATGGCCGGAGCATTGACACCAGCATGGGTTTCACGCCCGCCGCCGGTTTGGTCATGAGCACCCGCTCGGGAGACCTCGATCCCGGGCTGCTTTCGTATTTGTCCCGCAGCGAAGGCATGACCCCCGTTCAATTTGAACGAATGGTGAACCACGAATCCGGATTGCTCGGCATCTCCGGAATCAGTTCCGATATGCGCGACTTGTGCGCGCGAGCGTCGACCGACGCCCGCGCGGCGGACGCCGTGGAGCTATTCTGCTATCAGGCGAAAAAATGGATCGGTGCCTACGCAGCCGCACTGGGAGGACTGGACACGCTGGTCTTCGCGGGCGGTATCGGGGAAAACTCCCCGCTGATTCGCGCGCGCATTTGTGCCGGTCTCGGTTTCCTTGGCGTTAAGCTGAATGAGAAGCGCAATGCAAAGTCGGCGTTCGTGATTTCCAAACAAGCGGCGAGGGTGACGGTTCGCGTCATTCGCACGAACGAAGAACTCATGATCGCGCGTTCCGTGTGCCGCACGCTCGGTCTAACGAGTGAGGAAACCAAGTTACACCCGAAACCGGGCCGGTCGTCCCGTTAGATCAATACCCCATAGCGCAATCTGTCTCGCAAGCGCAGGATGGCCGCGGCTGTCGGCCGAATGCGGAAACCTCGATTTTTCGAGCCTGTAATTTTGCCCGGCCCACATTGCACATGAAAACGCTATCGTCTTCCCAATTCCTCGTCCGTTTCGGACTCACGCTCGCTGCGGCGATCATCGCCTGCCTTCAACCCGTGCGCGCGGGCGAACCCGCGAACAAAATGCCGATGATGGAGGGGAAAATGATGGAGCGCTGTGAGAAGATGAAGGAGCAGAAGCAAACAATGATGGGCGAAATGAAAGCGCAGGATGTCGCTCTTGCCACCGCCGTCGTCAAAATGAATGCGGCGACGGGCGAAGAAAAATCAGCCCAACTGGCCGCCATCGTCACCAGCTTGGTGGAGCAACGGACTGCCATGCGCGTCGGGATGGCGAAGATGCAGGACCAGATGATGTCGCACATGATGGATCACATGCAAAACGGCAAAGAATCCATGATGTCGTGTCCGATGATGAGCGATGCGGACGATAAATCCTCCGACGCCCACAAAGAGCATCACGAATAATCGCTCCACAATTTTTCGGCGGGACGTGCTCGGTGGTGCGCTCTCGCGGTCCATGCAACGCAAAGCATTGGAAATATTTCTATGATGAACCAAACCAACGGCTGGATGGGCGGAGGAATGTGGGGCTGGAGTGTGGTCGGCACGCTGCTCGTCATCCTGATCGTCGTGGCCATTATGAAACTCGGTAAGAAATAAGCCGGTGGCGCGGCGGCTTTTGAAGGGCTGGACGTCGACTTCATGATCCTCATCGCGCTAAAAATGCTGCTGGGCGACCGCACCAAATATGTGGGTCTGCTGTTCGGGATTACATTCACCTCGTTTCTCGTCACGTTCGCCGCCTCTTATTTCGGCGGCATGATGACCCGCAGCTTCGCCCTGATTGCCGACAACCCCGGGACGGATGTGTGGGTCATGGACCCGGCTGTAGTGGCAATTGATCGCCCCATCAACCTGCCGACATCGGCATTGAGTCGCGTGCGCAGCGTCGAGGGCGTGCGCTCCGCCGTGCCTCTCGCTGTGGCGCAGGCCGACGCGCGTTTTCCGAACGGGCACTTTCAATCGTTTCAAGTTATCGGCGTGGACGACGCCACTCTCACCGGCGTGCCCTTAATGAAGGCGGGCGCCACGGCCGACGTGCTGCGCGCGTCGGGCGCCGTGATCGTCGATGGTGGCGGCACCAGTGGAAAGATGGAGACGCCCTCGTTGGTGTCCGATCAATGGCCAAGCGGCCAGCCACACCTTGACGTGCCTACACGCCCGTTGATTGTCGGTGACGAACTTCTAATCGACGACACCCGCGTGCAGGTGGCTGGAGAATCCATGGCGCTGCCGCGGTTTCCGCCGCGGCCGCTGCTCTTCACCACTTATTCTACCGCCGAGCGCATCCTGCTACCCGAACGACGGCGATTGACGTTCGTGCTCGCGACGGCCGCGCCCGACGTGGACGCCCGCGCGCTGGCCGCGCGCATCGAGAAGGCCACCCATCTACGCGCCCGCTCGTCGGCCGATTTCAAGGAAGACACCGTGCGGTGGATGATCGTCAATTCTGAGGACGTGGGCGATGCCGTGACGATGCTGTCGATCGCGATGCTCGTGGGCTTCGGCGTGACGGGCGTCATGATGTTTATGTTTACGAGCGACAACCTGAAGTATTACGCGGTGCTCAGCGCGATGGGCGCGTCCACGCGCCTGCTGCTGACGATGATTCTCGCTCAGGCCGCGCTCTGCGCGCTCATCGGCACGGGCCTCGGGCTCGGCCTGTGCGCCGTGGCGGGCCGGCTCTTCACGATGTATGATTTTCCCTACCGCATGATGTGGTTCGCGCCGACCGTCGGCGGCGCGGCGGTGGTGTTGGTGAGTGTCGGTGCCGCCGCTTTCAGCATGCGGCCAGTGCTGAAGATGCAACCGGCCTCGTTTCTCACCGGCCGGTAAGCCCTCGCGTCATCGCCCTCCTCACCATGGAAACCCACGCCGAACCCGCCACCGGCCCGACCGCTATCAGCTGCCACGGCGTGACCAAAACGTATGGGGTGGGCAATGCCGCCGTGCAGGCGCTGCGCGGAGTCGATCTCGCAGTGCGCACGGGGGAACTTCTGATGCTGGTCGGTCCCTCGGGCTGCGGAAAGACGACGCTGATTTCCGTCCTCGCCGGACTGCTGCACCGCGACGCTGGCGAATGCACGGTCCTCGCGCACGACTACGAAAAGATGGACGGACCCGAAACGACACGCTTTCGCAAAGAGAACATCGGCTTCGTCTTTCAATCGTTCGATCTGATTCCCGCGCTCACCGCAGCCGAGAACGCAGCGATCCCCCTCTTGATCGGCGGCGCGAAGCGACGGCCGGCGCTGGATAAAACGCGCACCATTTTGAAGACCGTTGGCTTCGACGAGCGAATGATGAATTCTCTACCCGCGGATTTGTCTGGAGGCCAGCAGCAGCGCGTCGCGATTGCGCGCTCGCTCGTTCACAACCCAAAGTTGATTGTCTGCGACGAGCCGACCAGTGCGCTCGACAGCCAGAGCGGGAGGATGGTGATGGAGCTGATGCGGGAATTCGCACGGGGTCAGGACCGCGTGCTCGTCGTGGTCACGCACGACGACCGCATCTTAGAGTTCGCCGATCGCATCGCGTGGATGGAGGACGGTCGCATCGCCAAGGTCGAAAATGGCCCGGTCCGCGCGAAAGTTCCCGCGACACAATCCTAAGCTCTTCTCCTCTATGTTTCGCAAATACATCATTCCTCTGATCGCTTTGGCTGGCGTCCTTTTCGCCGTCTATACTGTCGTCTGGGGTGATAAGCCGCCACGGTCGGCCCCACCCGTTACCGCCGCACCGCAGTCGCCTTATCCGGCGTTTGTGGCCGGCGCTGGGATCGTCGAAGCGAGCACGGAAAATATTTCTGTCGGCACGCACCTCGCCGGGATCGTGGCGAAAATCTACGTCCATGTCCGCAGTGTCGTGAAGACCGGCGATCCATTGTTCATGATCGACGACCGTGCGACCCAGGCAGAAATCGAGACCCGCCGCGCGGCCGTTCACGTGACCGAAACCCAACTCGCCGAAGCCAACTACGATCTTGCCCTCGTCGAGCCGCTCGTCGCCAAAGGCGTGGCGACGCAGGACGATCTCAAAAAACAACGGTTCGCGACAAACACCAGCGCGGCGCAACTTGGGCGGGTGCGCGCGGAACTGAAGTCCGCGGAGACCGAGTTGGAGCGGTTGACGGTGCGTGCGCCCGTGGACGGCGAGGTGCTGCAACTCAAGTTGCACCTCGGCGAATTCGCACCAGTCACCGCCACGGCGGCAGGCGAACCCCCGTTACTCCTCCTTGGCAACGTCACGCCACTACACGTGCGCGTCGACGTGGATGAAAACAACGCCTGGCGCGTGCACGCCGGGACGGCGGCAGTCGGCTACCTCCGCGGCAATCTGAAGATCACCACCCCGCTTTCCTTCGTGCGCTTCGAGCCTTACGTCGTGCCAAAGAAATCGCTTACTGGCGACAGCACCGAGCGCGTCGACACGCGCGTGCTCCAGGTGATTTTCAGTTTCGAGCGCGACCGGCTGCCGATCTTTGTCGGCGAGCAAATGGACATTTTCATTGATGCGACAGAACGGGAGCAACCGAGGACCGCACTCAATGAATGAGCCCACCCAAAGTTCCACCGAGCGCAGTCGCCCGGAACGGATGGCACAGGAAAAAACAGACGCCCTTTATGACTGAAGACGACAATCACGCCAAGAACGCTTCGGTCGGAACGCCGGCTCAAAGCGAAGTCGCGCAAATGCCGAATGCCATTTGGACCTGTCCCATGCATCCGCAAATCGAGCGCAGCGAGCCGGGAGCCTGCCCGATTTGCGGGATGGCGCTGGAACCCAAAACGGTTGTCGCCGGGCCGGAGGACGACACCGAGCTTCGCGATATGATGCGGCGCCTCTGGATCGGCGGTGCGCTCACGCTGCCGGTGTTCGTCGTGGCGATGGGACATCTGGTGCCGGCGTGGAGTCACGCCGCGTGGCTGGGCGGCGCCGTGTCGCGCTGGGGACAATTCGCGCTCAGCACGCCCGTCGTGGGATGGGCGGCGTGGCCGTTCTTCGTGCGCGGCTGGCGTTCGCTGGCGAACCGCAGCCTGAACATGTTCACACTGATCGCGCTGGGCGTGGGGGCGGCTTATGTTTTCAGCGCGGTCACGATGTTTTTTCCGCAGGCTTTCCCCTCCGCGGCCGGGCACGGTGGAATGCCGGACATTTATTTCGAAGCGGCCGCGGTGATCGTGGTATTGGTCCTCCTCGGTCAGGTGCTCGAACTCCGCGCCCGCAATCGCACAGGCAGCGCGATCAAAGCGCTGCTCGACCTCGCACCGCCCACCGCACGACAAGTCGCGCCGGGCGGCGATCACGTGGTCGCGCTCGATCTGGTGAAGGTCGGCGATTGGTTGCGCGTGGTGCCGGGTGACAAAGTGCCCGTCGATGGCGCGGTGGTCGAGGGCCACTCCAGCGTGGAAGAATCGATGATTACCGGCGAACCGCTCCCGGTGGAAAAAACGGTCGGCGACAAAGTGACCGGCGGCACCGTCAATGGCACCGGCAGTTTCGTCATGCGCGCCGAACGGATCGGGAGTGACACCCTGCTCGGGCAGATCGTCAACATGGTGACCGAGGCGCAGCGTAGCCGCGCGCCCATCCAGGGTCTCGCCGACAAGGTCGCGGGCATTTTCGTGCCGGTGGTGCTAGGTGTGTCGGTGCTCACCTTCATCCTTTGGATGGCGTTGGGGCCGGAACCAAAACTCGCGCACGCCATTGTCAGCGCCGTGGCGGTGCTCATCATTGCGTGCCCTTGCGCCCTTGGCTTGGCGACCCCCATGTCGATTATGGTCGGAGTCGGACGTGGCGCGCAGGAAGGCGTGCTCGTGAAAAACGCCGAGGCGCTCGAACGCCTGGAGAAAGTCATCACACTCGTGGTGGACAAGACGGGCACGCTCACCGAGGGCAAACCGAGGCTCGTTGACATCCTGCCGGTCGGCCTCGACGCGCGGGAATTCCTCCGCCTCGCCGCCTCTTTGGAGCAGAACAGCGAGCACCCGCTCGCGGCTGCCATTGTGCAGGGCGCGAAGGAACAAAATGTCGCCCTCGATGCCGTGAAAGACTTCCGGTCGGTGACCGCGGGCGGGGTGGTCGGCAACGTCTCCGGCCATGCCGTGATGATCGGGAAACCAGATTTCCTGCGGAACGAAAAGATCGGTGGCCTGGAGCCGCTTGAAGCATCGGCGGTGCAACTTCAAGCCGCTGGTAAGACCACGGTATTTGTCGCCGTCGATGGCAAGCCGGCCGGAATTCTCGCCGTCGCCGACCCAATCAAAGCCACCACCGCCGAAGCCATCAAAGAACTGCACGCGCTCGGTTTGAAGATCGTCATGCTGACGGGTGATAACCGTCGCACCGCCGCCGCAGTGGCAAAGCAACTTGGCCTTGATGGCGTGGAAGCGGAGATCGAGCCCGCGGGAAAAGTAGCCCACGTCAAGAAACTGAACGCCGCCGGCGAGCACGTGGCCATGGCAGGCGACGGCATCAACGACGCGCCCGCCTTAAGCGAGGCCGACGTAGGCATCGCCATGGGCACCGGCACCGACGTGGCCATGCAGAGTGCGGGCATCACACTCGTGAAAGGCGACCTCCGCGGCATAGCGAAGGCCATTCGCCTCAGTCGCGCGACGATGTCGAATATCCGGCAAAACCTGTTCTTCGCTTTTCTCTATAACGCACTCGGCATCCCTCTCGCCGCAGGCGTGCTCTACCCCTTCTTCGGTTTACTGCTCAGTCCGATGATCGCGGGCGCCGCCATGAGCCTGAGTTCCGTCTCGGTCATCTCCAACGCGCTGCGGCTGCGAAAGGTGAAATTATGAACGAGAAAACCGCAGCCACGGCAGATAAGACCAACGTTACACCGCCGCCGGAACCGTCTCCGTCATGGGCGTCACGTCTCTGGCAGCGAAAGACCACGGTCATCGCTGCCCTGTCCCTCGCCGGCATCTTTACCCATTTAATTTTTCGTTTCGGCACTCATGCTACGCCGGAAGTTCAGCGGCTGCCCCTGCTGGTCGA
>CAILBQ010000212.1 GCA_903832475.1 uncultured Acidobacteriota bacterium
CAGCGACCGATATCCTGGGCGATGTTTACGACCCCGGCCGCGGCATGGTTACCGCCAACCTCGCACAAGCCGAGCAAACTTACCTGCTCTCGAACACATACGACGAAAAATGCCGCGAACTCGATCCGACAAACGGCCTTTGCCGCAGCGGAATCATCGTTGGCGAATACAAGCTGGGATCGCTGGTCGAAGATCCCGGTCCGGCCATGGCCATGAAGCATTATCAGAAGGGACTCGCCGTCCTGGCCCAATTCACCGACGCAGAGAAGAAGCTTCCTCGCAGCATCCGCCTGCAGGGCTACCTGGGCAGCCGTCTTGGCCTGGTGGAAATGAGGCTTGGACACACTGCCGAAGGCGAAGCGGAAGCACAGAAAGCACAGCAAAGCTTCCGCGAAGCCATCGCCAAAGCGGATCTGGACAACCGCGCCCGCTTCGACATGGCCGCCTTTGAGACTGACCTCGCCGCCGAATACCACGACGAAGGCAAGGAAATTCAAGCCGCCGACACTTCCCGCGAATTGCTGAATATCATGGCAGTTCTACTTCAGCGCAGCCCCAAAAACGTCCGCTGGCAGATGATCCAGGCGCAGGATCTGCTGATGGCAGGAAAGATCGAGGCTGCTCTCGGTCACGGTGCACAGGCTAGAGAATTCCAAACCCGCGGTCTCACCGAAGCCGTTCAGCTCGCCGAGTCGAAAGACGCCTCGCCAGAAGCGCTCGACCTGGCAGCCGATGCTTTGCTTGAAGCAAACCCGCTCCCCGCCGACGCGACCAAGGCTCTGGGATTCGCCCAACGCGCCGTCGATGCCTACGCCCGGCCAGTGGCTGCGCAACTTGTCACGCTGGCCAAAGCGCAGGCCGCAACGGGCAATACCCAGGATTCGGCGAAAACCGCGCAACGAGCTCTGACCGAGCTGACTGCCTCCTCTGGCGTTCCAAGCAAGCTGATCGCAGGCCAGATCGCTGAAGCCCGGCGCCTCGCCCGCCTCAATTGATATCTACGGGGCAGGTGCTGCACCGGCCGAGTCGCGCAGGGCCGCAATCACCGGTACCCGCTGCCGCGCGCGTGCAAACTCCGGCTCATTCTGCGGCAGAAGCGACAGAATGCGAATCGCCTCATTCATATCGTCAATGGCCTGCCGCCGGGCTCGCGCATTCTTCGTCGACAGGTTCAACTCGATGCGCGCCAGCTTTTCATACTCCTCGGCAATCTCGACGTCCAGTTGCGGATCCTGAAACTCTTCCAGGGTCAACTTTTGCATGGCGGCGTGAGCGTTCTGCAGCAAGTCCGCTTGCGCGGCCTCGGATCCCGGCAAACCGTGCACCGACTCATAGAGTTCCCCAGCCAGCGAATCGGTGAGCTTTGCCAATTCATGCAGCCGCTCGATCGCCATGGCACGCTTGTGCGCGGCCTGGGCAGTTTGTGCGGTAATTCCGACGAAGCTGAGCACAATCACCAGCAACAATGCGAAGGCAAACCCGGCAAACACCTTGTTGCGAATCACCCATTTCTGCGCATGTGTGGTCCATCCAGTCGGACGTATTTGTAGCGGATATCCCGCCAGATGCCTGCGCAAGTCTTCGGCCATCTCTTGCACCGTCGTGAATCGCTCTTCAGGATGAATGCGCAGCGCCTTGTCGAGAATGGCCTCCAGATCTCCGCGCATGGCCGCTAGAAACTGTTTGGGCGACTCCTTACGGCACTCCGCAACGGACTTGAGCAGCACAGGATTCATCCGCGTCAACTCCGACGCCGTCTGGGCCGTCGAAGTCCCCGCCGGCTGCAAATGCAGCGAAGTGCTGGTGACCGGATTAGGCGGCAGACCGGTGAGGACACTGTGGGCGATTGCTCCCATCGAATACACGTCGCTGGCGACCGTGAGACGCTCGCCGGCCACTTGCTC
>CAILBQ010000213.1 GCA_903832475.1 uncultured Acidobacteriota bacterium
GCTCAGTACGAGGCAATCCGTTCTGTACTGTTGCCGAAACTGAAGGAGGAGCGGCGGGGAACTGGCAGGATGCGTTTTTGGTCTGCAGCATCTTCCACCGGCCAAGAAGCGTACAGCCTGGCGATGTTGCTCATGGAAGAAGGCTTGACAGGATGGGATACTCAGATCTTTGGTACAGACTTCTCATCGAAGGTGATTGAACGGGCACGGTCGGGAAGTTACCAGCAAATCGAGGTGAACCGTGGATTGCCCACCTCTTTGTTGCTAAAGCACTTCGAACGGAATGGTTTGGATTGGCAGCTGAGCGAGAAAGTTCGCCGTCTGGCTCGGTTCGAAACCATTGATTTACGTAGGTCCATGAGAAGTTTGGGGCCGTTTGACCTGGTCTTCTGTAGAAATGTCATGATTTATTTCGATAGTGAAACGAAGCGAAAGATCATGAAGGAAATCCACGGCACGCTATTTCGAGGCGGTTGGCTGCTGCTTGGCGGTTCTGAGTCGGCCTTTGGTGTGGATGAATGGTTCGAAAGAATAACGGTAGGAACGATCATCGTCTATGTTGCGCGATAAGAGGGAATATGCATACTGAAGTGAGTGTTAAGGTCCTTACCCAGATTGTCGAGTCCGTATTCATGACAATGATGGGTCTTGAAGTTTCCATCAGCGACGTTCCATGGTCTCCAACTGGCGATAGGCTGACATCTTTCGTCCACCTGACAGGCGATTGGAATGGCGCGGTTCTGTTGGATTGCAGTTCTTCTCAGGCCTGCCATTTCGCGGGGCTCATTCTTGCAATGGATCCGCCCGAACGCGTCGACGACGATGTACGCGACGTGCTCGGCGAATTAGCCAACATGATCGGAGGAAATTTGAAATGCGGGATGGCGCTAGGCGTTCGCCTGTCAATGCCCACGGTCATGGAGGGCCATGACTATGACATGCGGATCTGCGGTTCCCAAGTTCTGGAGCGGATAGCACTGCAATCCTCCGAAGGTTCTTTCTGGGTTACAGTTCTTGCGACGAAAATCTAGGGGACCCGTCTCTCTCCACTCCCAGAACAACAGGGAATCGAGATCAGCGCTGAACAAGTATGCAAGAGTTGCCGATAAAGTCCAATGCAACTGTTCATCCTTACCCAATGGAGGGAACCATGCATATCGCCAGTGTTTCTCAACCTAATGTCTTCGGGGTGACACCGATTGCTTTATCGCAGTCATCAACGTCCGCTTCTCGAGACGCTGTGCACCCACGAGTGCTGAATGCGCCCTCGGCCTCAGGCGCGTCCGGCAATAGCGACCCATCGAAAGTGAACCTGACCGCAGGTGTTTTTGTCGCATCAATACCGAATCGTTTCGAGGCGAGCGCAACTGGCTCAACCCCGCAGATGGCGGATATCCACCTGACTTCAAAGTTAGACTCTTTCGCCTGATTGACTATCGCTCGCTGTCGATTTTATAAGGATGCATTCCGTTAAAACGATAGCGTCGTGTTTCGCAACCGGAGTATCCCTCTACAATGGGTCGACAAAGCCGAGTTTGCCCGCAAATACATGGCGGGATCAATGAAGAAAACCAAGTGTCCATGGGAAGAACACGATGCTGACAGGGCAAATCTTATGGGCAGATTCCCTTAGACGGGAGAGCGGTCAGGGTGCTGCTGGCAGTGCTGCTCTTGAAGAAAACTCGGAATTGGAATTTACGCAGATGCTGAATCGGATCCTGGAGATGTCTGATGCGCAGATTTCTGGCGCGGCAGAACTAGATGGCTCGACTGATACTGACCTAGAAGGAGAACTGCTGGCGGCGATTGCGGGAGTCTCTTCCAGCTCTGTCAGCTCTCTACAAACTCCTGACATCGACCGCCTTTCGGTGAACGGAAACTTCATCAATGGAGCTTACGCTTTTTCAACGGACCCCCTCCACCCGATCAGTGCGGTCGAGTTCCCTCGTGGAGCTACGCAAAGTCATGCGGTGTCGGCACTACCCGATTCGAGAGCCTCCGGCACGCGCTCGACTTATCCCCCGGTGCCGGACCAAACCGGCATCCTGTTTCCGCAGGATGTTTCAGTCAATTCGAAGTCACAGTCCAGCGGATCACTAGACAAAGTGCAACTCTCCGCATGGATGGATGCTCATGCACTCTCACGCTCAAGTCACCTTTGTGCCCAGTATTGCAGAATGGGTCTGGAAGCGGCCGGGCTTGATACATCAGACCGCCCGCGATCAGGGTACGCAGGGGATTACGGTCCTTTTCTGCTGAGACATGGCGCCGAAGTTGTTTCATCCAAGGACTACGATCCGAAGGTTGGAGATGTTGTTGTTTTTGATAAGACTGCGCAGCACCCGAACGGCCACATCGAGATGTTCGACGGTAGTCGATGGGTATCGGATTTTAGGCAGCACGGTTTTTCGCCTTATAGCGATTCCAACAGTACTCCGACATTCACGATCTATCGCCTTGGCTAATCCAGCGACAACTCTCGCCATTCCCAATGCCAAAGAAGTGTATCGCTAAGAATGGAAGCTAACCCGCTCGTCCAAGGGCAAGACTGCATTCTCACCCAGAGCGAACCTGGCAGTCAACCTGATCATGGCGATGTAAAAACAAGGCCGCCTGAAACGCATCCTGCGTGGAATCGGCGGCGGATACGTATATGTTGAACCAAACATCGTGATCGACCATGGGGTGAGCCAGACAAAGATCCGAGACGGTGATGACGATCTGGTCGCGCAGCTCTGATATTTAACAGAGGGAACTCCCGGATATGTCAGTTTCCCGCCAGCGTCCAGGACACTTCCTTAATCCTTATAAAACATTCTCCTAATCCATTCCTCATAACTTCTGCATATCATTCGTAAGTCGATGATTTAACAAAGATGCATCAAATGGCCGTTAGATTGCACAACCACAGACTATATGCTACTGATTACGATTGCGAGGAAATCCCAGCGATGATCATGTCGCCAGACCTGATACTGAAGGAACTCCCCGCATACTCCGCCCCAGCCTATATACTTTTGGCGGCTGCATCAGTGACACTTGGAGCCTATTTCATAAATAGATCGTTAGATAAACAATCCTCGTCATTAAAGAGGCGCGCAACACTCGAGGAATTCCGGTTTCCATTGCCGATCATGCACTGTAGACCGGGATCCTACGAGCCGCATTGTATTCCTGCTAAATGTCGCTCCAGCGCGGAGTAAGGGGCGTATGCGCGGTAACTCTTGCGAAAATCTGGAGCGGAGTATCCATCTCACCCAACCATGCGATAGCTTTTCGGACAAATGTGCGTTGCAAGCCAAACATTGCCGGAACTCACCAAAGTGTTATGGAAGCGTTTCATTTCTTACCCGATAGATCTAAGCAACCGATCAACAACTCAAGGATCGGTCCAGGGGGAAATGTGCGAAAAGCGTCTACCATCCTCGTGTTTGGTATCGGTTTGTTTTTTGCGGGATTTGGAGCAGTGAACGCTTGCACCCACACCTACCAGGTACGAACTATCGAAGCCAACCGACAACGCTACGGCGCTCTTGAAGATGTCATTCTTGAGGAAAAGAATGCATCCTTCAGGGCAGGTGACGATGCCTTAGTCGCGACTCGAAAGCATGATCTGATCGCGTTTGGTTTAGCCGTAGAAACCAAAGCTGAGCATCTCAAAAACGCATTCAACGCACAGCGATCTCTTGGAACTGGCTCCTCCAGCGCAGAAGCTGAAAGGCTTCTCGAAATCCTTCCGAAGCACAAGGTAGATGATCTAAATGTCGCCGTGGGCATGACGTTCCTTGTTGTGTGGCTGGCAATCACCCTGTCGGATGCATGCTCCAGCTTGGACATGTCCCCCGTCTATCTCGATAACGACGAGGCATGGCTGAGACTTCTTGACTTTGACATTCAGCAATGGGAACGCCAGATGGGCGGCCCCTCCCGTAATTTGCCATATCACAAAGACCCAACCCATTGATTGCTTTACCGGGATGGCGTGGATAGCCTTCGCGTTGACTTGTGCGACTGGGTTTTGCCAAGCGTTCCTGTCAGTTGTAAAGGGAGTTATAAAAAGGTCCTCGTTATGGAGTGAGTCGGCAAAAGCGGCCTAAAGTGTGGGCCACGCCGAAGTGCCTTGGAGTGTAAAGAAAGGTCTTTGTGGCCGATATAAGTTTAGGCCTGAGAGCAAGAGGTAACCTTACGATCGGACGA
>CAILBQ010000214.1 GCA_903832475.1 uncultured Acidobacteriota bacterium
CACGATCAGGGCGATGGTGATGGGGATCATGGTCCAGAGCAGGGTGTAGCCGAACTGGGCTCCGGCCTGGGAGTAGGTGAGGATGCCGTTGGCGTCGTTGTCGACGTTGGCGGTGATGAAGCCGGGTCCGAGGACGGCCAGGAAGAGCATGATTCGGATTCGCCAGCTCTTCCAGAAAGTAGCCATCCCCTGTTCCAATCCTGATCGTGGTTTGATTCCGGCGATGCCGGTGAGGTGATAATCCCTCCTGACCATATCACTGGGGCTGCGCGCACGGCGACCCAGTGCTTCGCGCACGGCGAGACGCCGCTTCGCGGGTGCTGCGCGCACGACGAGACGCCGCTTCGCGGCAAAATCAAAGGCATTGCTGAGCACGGAGCGAGCGTCGGACGGTAGTATGGCTTGACGTTCTGATTTCCCAGGGAGAGATGGCATGAGCGATGAGTCGGTGATACGCGAGCAAGAGAACGCTGCAGTGGGACGGCGCAAGATGCTGGGCATGCTGGCTTCGGGTGCGGCGGTTGTGGGGCTGGGTGCGGCAAGTCCGGCTGGGGCGAGTGCGGAGAAAGGCATGGCGATGAGTACGCCGGGCGGCGGTGGCCAGGATCTGTTCGAGCAGTCGCGGCTGCGGAACTACAAGGCGCGGCGGTCGTCGAGCTGGGACCGCAGCGGGGGCAACGCCGACGCCGTGCCGATCGAGCCGGGTAAGGCTGCCACGCTGCTGGATGTGAAAGGCGCGGGAGTGGTGACGCATGTCTGGTTCACCATTGCGACGGACGACCCCTTGCACTTGAAGAACCTGGTACTGCGGGCGTGGTGGGATGGAGAGGAGTCGCCGTCGGTGGAAGTGCCGGTGGGGGACTTTTTCGGGCTTGGGCTGGGGGAATATTTTGTCTATGAGTCGGCGCTGACCACGGTGGCCTCCGTGAAGGCGCTGAATGCGTATTTCCAGATGCCCTTTGCGACGGCGGCGCGCATCACCGTGACGAATGACGGTCCGGTGAAGACGGACAGCTTTTACTTCCATATCGACTATGTGGAATTGCCTTCGATTCCGGCGGACCTGGGACGGTTTCACGCGCAGTATCGACAGGCCGCTCCGGCAAAGAGCGCGATGGACGACTGGACGGTGAACTGGGACAAAAAGGTAAACGATCTGAAGAACCTGGATGGGAAGGACAATTACGTCTTCTTTGAGGCGACGGGGCGGGGACATTTTGTGGGCGTGACCCAGGCCGTGCTGCAGAACCAGAATGGCTGGTTTGGCGAGGGCGACGACATGATCTTCATCGACGGGGATACGCAACCGACCATTCAAGGAACGGGCACGGAGGACTATTACAACGGGGCCTGGGACTTCAATAGCAAGCCGTTTGCGTTTCTGCACAACGGCGCGCCGTACATCACGGGAGACGAGCGGCTGGGCGGGCGGTACTGCCTGTATCGCTGGCACACGGAAAGCCCGATCCCGTTTGAGAAGTCGATCAAGGTGACCATCGAACATGGGCATGGGAATCATCGTTCCGACGATTTCTATTCGGTGGGGTATTGGTACCAGACGGAACCGCATGCGGCCTTCCCTGCCCTGCCGGCGGCGAAGGAGCGGATTCCGCGGATCTTTGCCGTGGGCGGGGCGGGGGCGGAGAAGGTTGCGGGCGAGTAGAGTTTCAAGCAATTCGCGGGTGAAGCGATGAAGGTGCTGATCTTTGGGGCGACGGGGATGGTTGGGCAGGGGGTGCTGCGAGAATGCCTGGCGGCCACGGACGTGGAACGCGTGCTGACGGTGGGGCGGACGGCGACGGGGGTTGAGGATAAGAAGCTAGGCGAATTGACGATTGCCGACCTGTTCCATCTGGAGAACGTGGAAGGGCAATTGGCGGGCTTCGATGCTTGCTTTTTCTGTCTTGGGGTTTCGTCGGCAGGGATGAAGGAAGACGCCTATGCCCGGCTGACCTATAACCTGACATTGTCGGTCGCGGAAAGGCTGGCGCGGCTCAATCCGGAGATGACGTTTGTCTATGTATCGGGGGCGGGGACGGATAGTTTGGAGCAGGGGCGATCGATGTGGGCGCGGGTCAAAGGGCGGACGGAGAATGCGCTGCTGCGGCTTCCCTTTCGTGCGGCGTATATGTTTCGGCCGGGGCTGATTGTGCCGCTGGAGGGGATTCGTTCGAAGACGCGGGCTTACCGTGTGCTGTATGGGTTGATCAAGCCGTTCGCGCCGCTGTTGCTGCGGGCGTTTCCGCGGCAGGTATTGACGACGGCGGAAGTGGGGCAGGCGATGCTGGCGGTGACTCGAAACGGCGCGTCCAAGGCTGTGCTGGAGACGAGCGATCTGCGGGAGATTGTCGGCAGGCGCTGAGCTGTTGGCGTCAAGCCATGGATTGTTCCGGCACCAGCGAGAGTAAGTGTTGCAACACATCCGCCGCCGTGTAGGTAAGACGGTCGCCGGTGAGGAACTGGGCAACATCGCTGAGATCATCGCCGGCGGTGATCAGGGGCGGTTCAAAGGCGACCATGCCGTCGCGGCTGGAGATCACCTGGGGATAGCCGATGTTGGCGAGCAGGGCGTTGCACAGGCATTTGCGGCCCGTGGTGTCTTCGAGCTTGCCACCCTTGGCGATGTAGGAAGGGATGGGCTCGGCGGAGCAGCGGTACGCGATGCGGTCGTTGGGACCGAGATAGGCCTCGCGCAGGAAGCCGAGATTGCAGAGGCGTTCCCGTTGCGCGTAAATCTCCGGTTGGGACGACGTGCCGGCGAGGCGGGCGACTTTAAAGGGGAAGCCGGTAGGAGAGGCCAGGGGGTCGGTGAAGACTTCCGCGCGGCCCTCACGGGCGGCGGCGAGCAGGTTGTATTTGAGATCGCGACCGAGGCCGGATTCTTCTGCGAATTCGAAGGCGGTGCCGACCTGGATGCCGGCGGCGCCGAGTTCGAGAGCCTGGCGCAGACCCTGGGGGCTGCCGTATCCGCCAGCCAGCCAGAAAGGGACGCCAAGAGCGCGCAGGTCTTCGATCTTGACCTGGTCGCGTTCGCCGTAGATGGGCTCGCCGGCAGGGGAGAGTTGGAGCCTGCCGCGAGGCGGAGCATTGTGCCCGCCGGCGGTCTGGGTCTCGAGGATGAGGCCATCGACGCGGCCGTTGGCGCGTCGGAGCATAGTGGTGGCCAGGGTGTTCGACGAGACGATGGCCAGGAAACGAGGGCGTGTGAGGACGGGCAGAGGGCCCTCGGCGTAGTCGGCTGGATCAAAGCGCATCACGGAGTCAAAGTCGGCGGGGGCGCCGGTAACGCCGAGCTTATATTCAGCGGCTTGTGGGCCGGTCGGGTGGGCGAACACGTCGAGGACGCCGGGGATGTGCAGAGGGATGCCGGCGCCCATGAGCACGTAGCCGACGCCGGCCAGCATGGCTCCGTAGATGGAGGGCAGGTGCACGGTCTGGACTTTTTCGAGGAAGTTGATGCCGACGGGGTTGTCGTGACCTTCTTTGGCGAGGAAGACTTCGAGGAAATTGCTGACGATGCAAAGTTCGACGACTTTGCGAGGGTCGCGGAGCTGGTGCATGGGAGTGGCGGGATAGGGCGCGTCTTTGGCCTTTCCGCAGGGGACGAAATATTCCTGCCAGATGCGGCGCGCCATGTCGCGGAAGGGGAAGGCTTCAAAGGCGCGTGACATGGCGCCATCCGGGTCGCCATCGGCGAGGCGGCGGATCATCAGCTGATCGAGCGCGGTGCCGGAGACCACGCCTAGCTGGCCAAGCCTGGAGACGACCTGGGCCAAGCGCCAGTTCGACACGCCCACGCCCATTCCACCCTGAATGATCTGCGGCATTCGATTCATCCACGCATTGTTTCATGCTTTGGAATGCGTTGGATGTGAGGGAGGGCACTAATTCGAAGTACTGTAACGATAAGGGAAAACCGGTGGGTTAGACGCGAATTGTAAGTCGTGTCACTAACTTCTTCTAAGTCGAGATTGCTGAGATGTCGCTGCTTGGCCTTTCGTGTCTGCGTGAAAGCTCGCCCTCTCATTTTCATCGAGCTGTGGAGAGATGGATGGACCGGGCTTTCAGCCCTACTTCGTGGTGAACCTCGGACCCAGGCCGTTGGCCTGGGCTGGGATGACGCGGGCCGTTGGCCCTGAATTGCTTTCGGGAGCCAGAGGCAAGTTGTCACTGATTCCCTGAATGATCAGGCAATCAGTTGAGGTCGGCGGCCATTTGTGCCAGTCTGGCGATGGTGTTCATGTTGCGGGCGGTGCCGAGTTTGGCGGCGGGAAGATTGAGTTTGGATTGTCCGATGCCGTCGGGGTAGGCGACGTAGATTTCGCGAGTGCCGAGACGTAGCTGCTCGTTGGTCAGCTTGGAAACGCAATCTAGGTCAGCTTGATTTGGCGCGTGATCGAGGAAGAAGGCCACGGTGCGATCGCCGCGATGGTCGGCGAAGGGGTTGGCGGCGAGGACGGCGGCCATTTCTTCGGCGGTGCGGACCATGGCGGCCATGGGCTTGCCCGCGTAGGCGAGGAGAGCGGCTTCGAGTGCGACTTTGACCTGGGCTTCCTTCTTTTTCGAAAGGAAGACGACATTGCCGCTGGCGATGTAGGTGCGGACGGACGCGAATCCGCATGCTTCGCACATGGAATGGAGCTCGGTCATAGGCAGTTTGCCGGTGCCGAGGACGTTGACGGCGCGGAGAAGAGCGACGTATGCGGTCATGGATTGATGCGCTCCCTGTTGGGATCAGTTTCAAGATCGAGGGGCGGGCAGCCCTACATTTTTTCAAGCAGGTAGCTGATGACCTGGTCGGAGTGGACGACGCCGGCCATGCGGCCTTGCGTGTCAACGACGGGCAGCGAATTGAGGTTGTACTTGTCGAAGAGTTCGGCGACGTCGGACTGATGCATGTCGGCGGGGCAGGAAAGGACGCGGGGTTCGGCCAGGACGATGAGCCGGCTGTCGGGTAGGGCGACGATCATGCGCGCGAGGGGGACGGAGCCGCGCAGAACTCTCTTTGCGTCGAGCAGGTAGATCTGGGTAACGGTTTCGACGTCACCATCGAAGGCGCGGAGGGCGGAGACGGCGTCGGCGACGGTGGCCGAGTCGAGAACGGAGACGAAGTCGGTGGTCATGCGGCCGGCGGCGGAGTCTTCGTGGAACTCGAGGAGCTCTTCGACTTCGTGGCGTTCTTCGGGCTCCATTTCTTCGAGGATGGCTTCGGAACGTTCGTCGGTGAGTTCGCCGAGCAGGTCGGCGGCGGCGCCGGGATCCATTTCTTCGACGATGTCG
>CAILBQ010000215.1 GCA_903832475.1 uncultured Acidobacteriota bacterium
GCCAGCCGCAGCACATTGCGATCCACCGCCGGCATCCGCTCCAGCCGCCATTTCACCAGGTGCGGCACAATCAGCTCATCAATCTCTTCGGAGCGCGCGGTCGCGGCCCGGAACAAGTCCTCGGCAAACCCTTTCGTTTCGACATCCGACTCTTCGCGTGCCAGCCAAAACGTTTTTTGCACCTGCTCCGCGGTCTGCTTGCCCATGTCGCCCTGAAACAGCATCTGCATGGCGAGTTCGCGCGACTTACGCCGCGTTCCTCCGGTCATAGGCCGCCGCTTTCCGACAATCCGGCGAACCCTGTATCCGTCAGCTTGCGCCGCAGCGAAACCATCTCAATCGCCGCAATCGCCGCTTCAAACCCCTTGTTTCCCGCCTTTACGCCAGCGCGATTCAACGCCTGCTCCAGCGTCTCGCAGGTCAAGACGCCAAAGGCATGCGGCACGCCTGTCTCCTGCTGCGACTGTCCGATCCCGCGCGAAACTTCGTTGTAAATCGCTTCGTAATGCGCCGTTTCGCCACGCAGTAAGCAGCCAAGGGTAATGATCGCGTCCACCGCGCCCGGGCCGCCATTGGCAGGAATTCTCTCTGCCAGCATGCGGGCTGCGGCCGGAATCTCCCATGCCCCCGGCACACGCACAATCTCGATATGCCGCCGCGCCGCGCCGCTGCGAAGCAGCGCATCGAGCGCACCCTCCAGCAGCCGGTCGGTAATCACGGCATTCCACCGCGCGACGACGACGGCAAAACGCATCCCCGCAGCCGACAGATCGCCTTCGACCGCGATCGGCTTACCCTTCAACGGATCGGTAAATTCCCAGAACGTAAACGCATGACCCGCTACCGGCTCAACCGTGAAAAGCCGCGACTTCCAATGTGTTTCCTCGACTGTCAGAGCGAAGCTCGAAGCATCTGGCCGATGGGTGCGCAACCATCCCAGAGCAGCCTCTCGCACGGCATCGAGCTGCGTGACTTCTACAAGCACGTCGGCTACCGAAGGCATCTGCCCGTGCACGAATTCCAGATTTCCCATCGGCGCCAGGAACGAAGCTCCCTTGCTGCCTTCCTCATCCCAGCCGCTTCCCAACGTGAACCCCAGCGCCGAAAAGAAACTCGCCAGCTGCTCGTAGTCGGCAGGCGTGGCAGTCGGACGCAGGATAGAAATCCCTTTAATCATCCTTCGATTCTACCGTGCCAGATTGCCGCTCCAGCGAGCAGCCATCAACGCCTGCGAACCGTCAAAACTTTTCTAATCCACGCGCAAGGCCACCATGGGATCCACCCGCGAAGCGCGCCGAGAAGGAATCCAGCTAGCCATCCAGGCTACCGCCAGCAAGAACACAGGCACCGAAGCAAACACTGCAACGTCGTAGGGCCGAACTCCATACAGCATGCTGGTTGCGAGGCGCGCAGCAGCCAAGGCGATGGGCATCCCCAGCGCCACGGCAATCAACGCCAGCTTCATGCCTCCGCGCACCACCATTGTCTGTACCGCTCTTGCCTCTGCGCCCAGCGCCATGCGGATGCCGATCTCCTTGGTCCGTTGGCTTACCGCGTAACTCATGACGCCATACAGACCCACCGAGGCCAGAAGCAGTCCAATCGAGGCAAATACGGTGAACAGCGTTCCCAGAAAGCGCGGCAGGAACAGCGCATCCTCCATGTGATCTTCCATGGTCTGAACATTGAATACCGCAAGGTTGGGATCCTGGCCGTGAATCACTCTCCGCACCGCCTCGGCGAGCGCTCCCGCATCTCCCTGGTAGCGCACCATGAACTGATACCCGTCCGGCGACGGATCCTTCTCGATAGCCTGGTTGATCGACCGATAAAGAACCGGCCGTTGCGCCTCGCCGATGGTGCGCGACTTGGTGTCCTTGACCACGCCTACAACTTCGTAAAACGTGTCTCCATCCTTCATGCGCCGGCCAATTGGATTCTTGCCGTGAAAGTATCGCCGCATGATGTCTTGGCTGATCACCGCGACCTTCGGAGCCGTCGGATTTTCATCGCCCAGCGGACGCCCCATCAACAACGGAATCCCGATGGTCTGAAAGTACTGCGGGCCGGCCATATACATCTCCACGCTGCTTTCACCGGGCAGCGGCGCGGACTCGCCCTCCGCGTCGAAACCGTCGCTGCGATGCCCCATCGAGAGCGGCACGCCGTCGGTCGTGGTCGCGGACATCACCCCCGGAAGCGACAATACCCTCTCGCGCACGGCGCGCAGCAACTGGATCGTACGAGCCGCGGGATAGTCATGCGGCGGGGGATCGATGGCCACGATCAGCACTCCGCGTGACAGAAATCCGACATCGATTTTCGATGCGCCCTGAAGGCTGCGCAGAAACAACCCCGCCGCACACAGCAGCACCAGCGAGAGCGTAATCTGGGCGACAACCAGCGTGTTGCGCAGGGTAAATCTGCGGCCCGGCCGAGCCAGTGCGTCCTCGCCATTCAAAGCCCGCTGCAGCACCGGCCGCGAAGCTTTCCACGCGGGGACAAATCCGCACAACACTCCTGCAGCCAGGCTCAGCGCAAAGGTGTAAACTAGCACCCGCCAGTCCACGCCCAAACCCAAGTCCAGCGGGATCGGGACAGGCAACCGAAACGACGAAAGCGCATAGGTGGCCCACACCGAGAGCACCACGCCAACCAGGCCGCCCGCGATAGCCAAGATCGTGCTCTCCAGCAGCATTTGTCTCAACAGACGGCCTCGGCCCGCTCCCAGCGCCAGCCGCACCGCCATCTCGCGCTGCCGCTTTGCCGACTGCGCCAGCAGCAAATTTGCTACATTCGCACACGCAATGCACAGAACCAGCAGCACGACAACCAAAAGCCCCGCCAAAAGGGGCATATCGTTCTTCTTCTCTTGCGCGGGCAGTCCTCCGGCTCTGTCCAGGTGGAATCCATCCCCCTTGTCGGTTTCCGGATGCAGGGTCGCAAAGCGTTTTCCCAGCAGATCCATTTCCGATTGCGCCTGGACCAACGTAATCCCCGGTTTGAGCCGCCCTACCGGGTGCAGCCATTGCGAATGGCGCGACTCCAGGTCCGGAGCCGTCGCCGTCACTTGCGATAGCGTTCCCAGCGGTATCCAGAACTCCGGATCCAGAACCAGGCCAATCCCGCGGAAATTCCGCGGCGCGACGCCCACGACCGTATACGGCTGGCCGCCCACCATCGCCACCTTGCCTACGATCGCCGGATCTTCCTGAAAGACTCGTTGCCAAAGCCGGTAGCCAATCACCACTACCGGCGTCTTCTCCTCGCTCTCCAGAAAGCCGCGACCCCGTGCCATCCTCAACTGCGCCACATCGAAATAGTTGGCCGACGTCGCCTGACCAAACGATCGCTCCGGCTCAAGGCTGCCATCCTTCCCATCGCTCACTTGCCCAATCGAACTCGGCACATAGTCGTAAAATGCTGCGACATCCGAGAAGGACTTTGCCTGCTCGCGCAGGTCGCGGTACACGGGATACGGAAGGGCATTGCAGCACGCGCCATTGTCAAAGGTGCGGTCGATTGAAATCAGCGTCTTCGGATCGCCCACCGGCGGCGGCGCCAGCAAAAATTTGCTCACCAGGGAAAAGATCGTCCCATTCGCGCCCAGTCCCAGCCCAATCGAAAGCGTGACAGCAAGCACCAGGCCTGGCGTCCGCACCAGTCGGCACAGCGTGTACACCAGGTCCGACCAAAGGCGGTCAACTCCCGCCTCCCATCCCGCGTTCCATATCTTGTGCTGCACCACGGCTGCACTCCCTATCTCGCGCCGCGCCAGCCGGGTTGCCTCTTCCCGGCTCATTCCGCGACGCACTCCATCCTCGATGGCTTCTTCAAAATACGCATCCAGTTCTTCGTGAATTTCGCGATTGCGCTGCGATTTCCCCTTTAGAGCTTTCAGCCCGCTGCTCAAGCTGCGTAATAAACCCATCGCGCCGCCTCCCATCTCTCCTCTTGACCGTCAAGAGGAAGATACGAGCACTCTACCGAAAAGTTCCCGACTTACGCAAAGATCTTTTCCTGAACGTGACCCCTCGGATGCCTTCGCAGACGCAAAAAAGCCCGCATCGTTGATCGATGCGGGGCTTTTCTGTTGAACTGCGCTTGCTTAGGTGGTCGGGCGCGGTTTCACGGCAATGAACTGTGCCGGCACTGGATTGTTATTCTTATCCACCAACCCTGGCTTGATCTGCTGGGTATCCGTCAGCGTCTTCACATTGATGTAATGGACCAGGTTATCGCCCGCCGTCGACACAAAGAAGATGGTGTCATCCAGACTGAACGCTCCCGCCACCGGTGCGGTTGGCGAACCGGCCAGCGTCACCGTGCCCACCGTGCCCAGTGCTCCGCTCGATGTCGGAATGTAGTAAGGCAACACTCCCGTTCCCGTCCCGGCGGGCATGTAGGTAATGAACGTCAGATCCGATCCGGGCGACGTCACCACCTGGTCGATCGCGCTGGCCTTGACTGGCAGCGGCGTCTGTACGAACGGTGTGTTGAGAGTGATGCCGTTGTTGGCAGCCGGGCATGCACCCGAATTGAGACCGGCAAAAAGATTCACGCTGATGTCGGTCAGCGTCGGAGTCGTGCTGCCGCCGAGACCTGCACCTACGATGTGCTGCCCGTCCACGGTTGCTCCCAACTGGTCGGTCTGCGCTGCAATCGAATCCGCCTGCGGGTAGGCCTGCACCAGGGTCGTGGTACCACCGGCTGATGGCGTCACCTGCGGGCACCATGCATGAGCTACGGTTGGATTGCCACTCAGGAAAGCTCCCACGCTCGGAATCGTAATCGCTACATTGGTCGAAACATCGGGGAGCGTGTAAGTCGTCCATCCCGTATTCAGGTTGTAGACAAAAAGCGTCGGTACGCCCGCTGGATTGGCTGCATAATTGGTACCAACCACGTACAGAGTCTTGGAGTCCGGAGTCCACTGTGCCGAAGTGCCTACGCCCGAAAACGTCGTGAATGCGCCCGAGCCCGGTTTGTACACATAAAAGATCTGCCGCACTGGATCGTTGATCAGAATGGTCCCGTTATCCGGAGCCGCTGCGAGCACCACCCCAGGCACGTTGGGATCTTCCTTGGTCAACGCATTTGTAGCCGTGGCGTAGACCATCAATTCATGTGAAGAACCAAAGTACAGGCTTGTCGCGGTGCGATCCATCACCATCGAATTGGGCTGGTAGGGCATCCGCACCGTCGATCCCACCGTACCCGTGATCAGTTCGATGGGAATGAAATATTGCGACTGCGGGCTGGCCAGCCACACATAATCGCTCGCCAATCCCGGTGTATTGATCGAAACCGAGTTACTGGTAATCGATGTACCCGTCTGATTGACTCCGACCTCGTTGATTGGCGAAGGATTGCAGGTCGTCGGCTGGCAAACCGCGTACACCGACGCCGCACCCGCATAGTTTGCCGTCACCGCGCCGCCTGAACCGGCGCTGATGTCCAGCGGGTTGGTCGACTGATAATCCAGCGTCAGACCCTGGATCGTTGCTCCTTTGGTGTCGGTCACTGTCGTCGTCAAGTTTTGCGTCACGCCCTGTGTGACTGTGCCGCTGGTTGCCCCGTTCAACGTGACACTGATGTTGGCTGGAGGACACGTTGAGAAGTGGCCAGCCGACGAACCCGAGCCCGCCACCGACGCCGTAATGTACGTGGTACCCGGCAAAACCGCGGTGATCACGCCAAACTGGTCGATCGTCGCAATCGAAGTGTTCTGCGATGCGTAGGTCAGATTGCCGATGGCCGACGAGCAGGATGGGATGTTGGGATTGGTCGACGTCCCCGCCGGCGTGCAAAGCAGGGTCCGTGTGCCGGCATTGTCATAGAAGGCCTGCGAATCCAACTGCGCTGTCTGGGTCTGAGAAAGGCAGCCCTGGTACCCCGTCGTCCCGTTATATTCCAGCTCCAGGTTCACCGCCGTCACCTGGGCGTGAACAAACACCGTCACCTGGTTTGAGGTAACCCCCTGCGCCGTGGCTGTTATGCCGGCGGTTGCATAGGGCAGACCGTTTGTGCTCGGCTTCGGATTCGGAGGATTGCAGATCGTGTAGTCGGGGATACCGCCGCCGCTGCGCCGATTCCACGTCCCCGCGCAAATACTGCCGGATGGAGAAAGGTCCACAAGCTGATTGTTGGTGGTCCCATACGTGTAGCCGGATACGCTCGCCGTCGTTCCCTTGCAGGTCAGCGCCTTCGGCGTAGCCACCGGCACTGTCTGGCCAAATGCGATCGAAATGCCCGACGTTTGCGGCGATAGCTGAATCGAAGCGACATCCGTCAGCTTCAGCCCATATCCCAGACCATTGCAATAATTCCCACCGGGATTACGTGTGCAACCCGAGATCGAAATACCGGCCGGCACCGCCAGGCACAGCAGAAAAACAAGCGTCAGCAACCGCTGCATGAATCCTCCCCGCCCCGCCTTCGAAACGGCAGAACGGTCAACCAAAACATCTAGAATCCAAAAGGAGTCCGAAAGAAAAGTGTATCAGGATGAGGCTGGCCATCGCTCACCCCGGCCGCATTGCCCACAGAGACTCCCCTGATGGACGAATACCAACCCAAAACGAGAGCCAGCCGGCGTCTTGCTCCCCTGGGATACCGCCCGACACAATCGCCCTGTCTTTTACAATTGCCAGCTCAGCCCACACGCGACTTCGCAACCCAGGAATCGCGTTCTCAACCAGCCTTTCCCTCCGCGAAAGGGTCTTCTCATGCCGGCAAGTCCTGCCCTTTCCTTGCTTCATCGAATCGCCCGCGGAGTTCCCAGCGCCTGGATAGCTGCCCTGATCTCCATTTTTCCCTGCCACGCGCAGCACATGACTTCCGCAAGAACGGCCGTAGACTGGGTCAACCCGTACATCGGCTCCGGCGAAGGCCCGATTGGCTATGGCGGCGCGATGCCCTTCGTCACCACCCCCTTCGGCATGACCAACTGGACGCCCCAGACCCGCCCCATGGCGCGGCCGGGCGTCTCCTATCACTATGCCGATTCCACCATCCAGGGCTTCATCGGCACCCACCAGCCGGCCACCTGGATGGGCGACTACGGCTATGTCGTCCTCATGCCCGAGGTCGACTCGGTCAAGACCGCCTCCACCGATCGCCGACTTCCTTTCACCCACTCCCAGGAACGGACAACGCCCTACGAATACGAAGTGTCGCTCGACGCCGGACGCGGCAGGCGCCTCAGCACCCGCGTGACCGCGACCGACCACTGCGCGCGTCTCCAGTTCACCTTCCCCGCCAACCGATCCTCCACCGTGCTGGTCGAAGCCACCCGCAAAGGCGTGCCGGGCTACGCCCACGCCGATCTCAAGAGCGGAGAGATCACCGGCTACAACCCCGACCGCGTCGACGCCCGCTTCGGTCCCTTCGCCTTGCCCAACTTCAAAGGCTTCTTCGTCGTCCAGTTTCGCCAGGCTCCCACCTCGGTCGGCGTCTATTCCAGCGACCAGCAGCATCCTGGCCAGTCAGAGATCCTCGGCAACAACGCCGGCGCCTGGGCTGCATTCCAAACCCGCGAAGGGGAAACCGTCGACGTTCGCGTCGGCACTTCCTTTATCAGCACCGAACAGGCCCGTCAGAACCTTGCTCTCGAACTGCCGGGATGGAATTTCGCTGCCACGGCTCAGTCTCTCAAGCGCACATGGAACAAGAAGTTCGCCTTCGCTCAACTCACCGGCGCGACCGACGATCAAAGGCACATCTTCTACACCGCCCTCTACCACGCCCTGCTGTATCCCAAGCTCTTTTCTGAACACGGCCGCTACTACAGTGCCTTCGATGACCAGATCCACAGCGGCGTCGCCTATACAGCCTTCTCCATCTGGGACACTTTCCGCGCCGAGCACAGCCTGCTCACCCTGGCCGCCCCCGAACGCATCGACGACATGATGACCGCCCTGCTCAACGATTTCCAAGAAGGCGGCTGGATGCCCAAGTGGCCCAACCCTTCCTACACCAACATCATGATCGCCACCCACGCCGACTCGCTTATGGCTGAGTCGGTTCTGAAGGGCTTTCACGGTTTCGACCGCGATCTTGCCTGGCAAGCGGTCTTGAAAGACGCCATGACTCCGCCAGACGACGATATCCACCGCCGCTGGCTCGACGAAGAAGAGCACACCCCCTACGAAGCCCGCGGCGGCCTCACCTGGTTGAAGGAATACGGCTACATCCCCGCCGACAAAGCATCAGAATCCGCCTCATCGACCATCGAAGACAGCTACGACGACTGGTGCGTCGCCCAGATCGCCCGCAAGCTGGGCAAGCAATCTGAATACGAGTTCTTCCTGAAGCGCTCGCTCAACTACAAGCACCTCTTCAACCCCGCCACGGGATTCATGCAGGCGAGAAATTCCGACGGCTCATGGGCAGCGCCAGACGAAGGCTGGACCGAAGGAGACAAATGGGTCTACACCTTCGCCGCACTGCATGACATCCCCGGGACCATTGAATTGATGGGCGGCCCCGCCGCCTTCAACCACCTGCTCGATGAACACTTCGCCGGCGGCCACAACAAGCACGACAACGAGCCCAGCCACCACTACCCCTATCTCTACGACTACGGCGGCCAGCCCTGGAAGACCCAGGCCAAGGTGCGCGAAATCGCCACCACCCTCTACGCCAACCGTCCCGACGGCCTCGCCGGCGATGACGATTGCGGCCAGATGTCCGCATGGTATATTTTTGCCGCGCTAGGCTTCTATCCCCTCAACCCTGCATCCGGCGAATACCTCATCGGCAGCCCGCTCTACGGCCGCATCGATCTCCACCTCGCCAACGGCCACACTTTCTCCGTTGTCGCGGAGGATCAATCTCCGGCGAACGCCTACATCCAGTCCGCCAAGCTCAACGGCAAACCGCTCAATATCCCCATGATTGGTTGGAAAGACATTCAGCAAGGCGGCACGCTTCAATTCGTAATGGGCCCACAGCCGTCACATTGGGCCAGCGACTGGAAACCAGCAGCCATCGATGCCGATTGATCCAGTCGTTTACTGTCTGGGCTAATTTCCTGCCGGCATGTACTTTGCAAACCAATCCAGCGCCCGCACCAGCACATCCGTGCGATGCTCCGGATTCACGAATCCATGCCCCTCATTGGGATAGACCACCAACTGCGTCGGCACATGCTCATCCCGCAGCGCATGCCAGAACTCGAACGACTGCGGCGCCGGACATTCCCCGTCCCGATCCCCCACCACCACCAGCGTCGGCGTCTTCACCTTGTCGATGAAATCGATCGCCGAACTCTTCGCATAGACCGCGGGATCCTTATAAACCGAAGCCCCGAAATATGGCGTCATCCACTGATCAATCGAGTTCTCTCCGTAGTAACTTTTCCAGTCCGAAATGCCCGCACCCGCGACCGCCGCTTTGAACCGCTGCGTCTGCGTTACGGCAAACATGGTCATAAAGCCGCCGTAACTCCAGCCAGTCAAGCCAACTCGCTGCGGGTCAACTGGGTACTTCGCCAATACCGTATCCACGCCGGCCAGGATGTCCCGCAAATCGCCATAGCCGAAGTCTTTGCGGTTCGCTGCCGTAAACGCTTCACCCTGCCCGTAGCTTCCGCGCGGATTCGGTTCGAGAACAAAATATCCCAGCGCTGAAAACGCTGTTCCGCTCAAACTACCGCGTCCGCCCCAGTGCGACATCGCTGCCGCTGCCGGTCCTCCATGCACCAACACAATCAATCCATACTTCTTTGCCGGATCATAGTCCTTCGGGAGATGAAGCCATCCCTGCACATTGAAACCCTCGTCTTTCCAGTTCAGCGAAACCGTGTTCCCCCACGCTCTCTCCAGTCCGTCATTGAAGTGAGTCAGCTGCATCAATCCACCCATGCTTGTATCGCCGCCCGCCATGGTCATGGCTGCCTTGGCCGCATAGATCTCCATGGGATGGTCGAACGAACTTGCATTGAACACAAACAGCGACCTGTCCTTGGTCGCTGACAAGCTCAGCTCCAGTCGTCCATCTCCCACCGTCCCGGCAACGCTGTAGATCGGGCTTCCTGCGCTCGCGGTCCCGTCATCGGAAACTTTCAGCCGCACCAGCTGGCTGTTGCCCCCGTAGATCTCGCTCACAAACAGGTGATGCTCATCGCCCCATGTGAACCACGCCGGGCTGGAGGGCCGTCCGGCGGTCAGGTCTTTCGGTTCGCCGCCACTCGCAGGAAGCAGCCACACGTCCCCGCCCGTAGACCCTTGGTCGCTCATCAACCCGCCAATGAAGGCAATCGACTTGCCATCCGGCGACCACCGCGGTACCGCGATCTGTAATCCGTGCATCGGACCCGCGGCCTCTGCCGGCGCAAAGATTGCCTTCGGCTCGGCCCCTGCGACCCGGGTATACAGCTTCGCCACCCACCAGTTGTTCTCTCCGGGCGGATCGGCCGCCACGTACGCAAGCCCCTGCGAATCCGGCGACCAGTCAAATTCATACACATGCAGCTTTTCGGGCGTCAGAAAAGTCGGAGCCTGCGGCTTATTCGCATTCGCATCCACTTCCGCCACTCGCTGAATCTCAATCCCATCATCGCCAATCACACCTGCCGGAGGCTTCATCGCCGCCAGAGCTCCCGCCGCCCGTGTGGCCCCTGAGACGTACAAGAACGCGATCTTTTTCCCGTCCGGTGAAAATTCCGGAAATCCAACCTCGCCCTTCAACTCCGTCACACGCTGCACGTCGACTTTCGCCTTGCCGCCGGTCGGATCCCCACCTACCGTCGCCACAAAGAGGTTGTCCTGCCCTTCCGTCTGGCAGTCACTCGCAAAAGCCAGGTGCCGCGAATCTGGCGACCACGTCACCATACCGTCGCCGCACTGCGCGCCACCCTTTTTGGCCGCCGTCACGCGCGTTCCCTTCGAAACATCCGGGGATGACTCAGAAAAAGGCGCAACCACTACCTGCCAGCCTTCCTTGGCATGGTGCGTGTACGCCAGCAACGATCCATCCGGCGAAATCGCCACCGGCCCCAGGCCATGCCCGCGCCCCATCTTAGTGAGCAACTCGTCCACCCGAGTCTTCGCAGCAGCTTCCTGACCGCGCATCACGCCGCAGCCACAAACCAGCACCATCACCGCGGACACAACAACGCGCCGCACGCTTGATCGATTCACCCATTCAGACATATCGAAATCCTATCAGCCTCGGTAAAGCGCAATAGCTGGGGGAAACGACGTTCGCACAGCCTGCAAATAGTCGGGGTCATACCGAGGGCAGCGAGTCGAAAGTTCCTGCGGTAGCTCTTCAGCATCAAGCCGCACTCAACCCTTGACAACCTCATGGATCGCCAGCAAGGTCTCCAGCAGCGGCTTCAGCTTATCCAAACGCAGCGCATTCGCTCCATCGCTCTTGGCATGCGACGGATCGTCATGCACCTCGAGAAACAACCCATCCACCCCAGCCGCTACCGCGGCCCGCGCCAGCAGCGGGATAAACTCCGGCTGCCCGCCACTTACCCCGCCCGCCGCCGAAGGCTGCTGCACCGAATGCGTCCCGTCAAACACCACCGGCGCAAACCCCCGCAGCACGGGTAGGGACCGGTAATCCACCACCAGCGTGTTGTACCCGAAGCTCGCCCCCCGCTCCGTCAAAAAGACTCGCTCATTGCCCGTCGACCTCGTCTTTTCGACCGGATACGTCATGTCCCACGGGGCAACAAACTGCCCCTTTTTGATGTTGACCGCCCGCCCAGTCTTGCCCGCGGCCACCAGCAAATCGGTCTGCCGGCAAAGGAACGCCGGGATCTGCAGCACATCGACAGCTTCTGCCGCCACCTCGCAATGCCCCGGCTCATGCACATCGGTCAGCACCGGCAGCCCTGTCGCCTTGGCGAGCGCGCCCAGGATCCGTGTACCCTCCGCGAGCCCCGGACCGCGAAAGCTCTTGACTGAAGTCCGGTTCGCCTTGTCGTAACTCGCCTTGAAAATATAGGGAATCTTCAAATCCGAGGTAATCCGCTGAATCGCATCCGCCATGGTCCGCACATGCGCTTCCGACTCAATCACACACGGCCCGGCAATCAGAAAAAGCTGCCCGCCGCCCACCTGCACCGGCCCGATCTCAAAGACATTCGCCATATCTCAGATGAGAACACAGCCGCGAGGCCCGAATCTAGATCGAGGCGTCTTGCGCGTTCACCAACGACTCATACTGCTTCAAACGACGTGGTCACGGGCAAGATAGGGCCGCACACCGATACGTCAAGAATCTTAGTCGCTTTCACGCCAATTCCCCGCGCGATAGCCTATCGCATCATGACTCCTTAGCAACGTCCTTCGCCTGAGCTTGTTCCCGCAGCATCTGCTCGCATTCTGCCGGCACTGCTGCGTGCTCACCCTTTTTCGCCTTCTCGGCTAGAAGCCAAAGTTCAAACTCAGCCACGCCCGCGGCCTCTGACGCGATCGCCTCGCCCACCTTCGGCTTGCGCAGCAATCGCTGCCGCTCAAACTGTGCGACCGCCAGCGTCGCTGTCAGAACGATCACCGCCATTGCCACTTGCCATCGCCACTGCGCGGCAGTCATCTCCTGCAGCGGAGCCATGCCAAGTCGGGCTGCGCGCTCCATGCCGACTACGAGTATCAGATAACCCGCGTGCCACAGCACGACCGCACGCCGCGGCAGAGGCACGATGCGATACTCCCCGTTGTCATCCTTCGTATACACCAGGAACCAGACAAACACGGAATACCCCACTACCACGGCCAGGTCCAGGCCAAACCAGGTCTTCCGCAGGAACCAGTAGATCGCCCCGGCGACCACACCGGCGACCAACGAATTCGGATTGCTCACTCGAGGTTCAAACAGGGCCACGTTTTCAACCCCTTGCGCTGGTTCGAAACTTCATCGATTGCCGCCTTTTTCGCCTAGCCGGCCATTCACAAAGTCCACGCAACCTGCCAGGACGTATCAGGCTTGCTCACTCGCCGCGCGCGCCTTCGCCCTCGCCTGCAGCCATCGCTCAAAGTCCACCTTCGGCGAAACTCCCAGACGCGTGACGTCTTTCTGTTGCGATCGCTCACGGAGCCACTCCTCATGATCCGCACCCGTCGCTGTCGCAATCAGACTCGGCGCTCCTCCTGCTGCGGCTGGCAATTCTTCCGGTCTCTCCTCTTTTCGGCGTTTCTCGCCGTCTTTGCGAAACAGCCAGTCGCGCTCGAAATAACTCAACGCACACGTTCCGCCAAAACGCAAAATGAAACCGAATGCGCCCATATACGAAAAAGCAGCTAAACCAGCGATCGGCGAAGCCCCGGTCAGCTTGATCAGAAGCAGAAAAACCGCAGTGCGAAAGCCCAGCAGCAAGGCCAGGCATGCGAGGTGAGAAAAAATCATCACTGGAATACTGAATGCAGGCCGCGGATCATCCTCATCGAGGAACAACAGCCATCCCAGAAACAAGTGATACGTCACTAGCATCCCGGCAAACACATTCCACGCCGAGGGGGGGCAGGATCGATGCCACCACCCAGCCGGCAATACTGCACAGAAAAAACGTAAGGCCATTCTTCGACAGCAGAATACGCAAAGCCAGCATGACGTTCCCTCACCTGGGTCTGCGAGTCATCCCAGGACTATGTTTGAATTCTCAGTTATGAGTGCGTCCAAGATAGCACTCTCTGAGCCGCCAGGTTCTGAAGAAATCAGCAGAACGCATAACACTTTCAGCCAGTTCAGCGAGCTTCCGTAACAACCGGGCGTTACTTTTGAAACATGGATCCAGACCGTCGATTTGGCGATGTCGCAGCTACCGCACAAAGCGAAAGGCGCCCGCGGCAGCGGACGCCCTCTATGTCAAGCATGCTCCGATTCTCAAGCAGTTGTTACGCTGCTTGTCTCGCTCGCTACGGCCACTCTTTCGCGACCGCTCTTGTAACTCGCGGCTACAAAGTCGCGGAACAAAGGATGAGGCTCCAGCGGTTTCGACTTGAACTCCGGATGAAACTGGCAGCCCAGGAAGAAAGGATGATCCGGAATCTCCACAATCTCGACATACGTCGCGTCAGGCGTAGTCCCGGTAAGTTGCAATCCCCCGCCGGTCAGCAGCGCTTCATACTCGCGATTGAATTCATACCGGTGCCGATGCCGTTCGCTGATCTCGGTCTTGCCATATGCCTTGAACGCCAGCGAATCCGGCTCCAGCACGCAGTCCCACGCGCCCAGCCGCATGGTCCCGCCCATCTCTTCCACACCCAGCAACTCGCGCAGTTTGTAGATCACGCGATGCTCCGTCGCCGTATCGAATTCACTGGAGTTTGCGCTCTTCAACCCGCACACGTTCCGTGCAAACTCAATGCAGGCCGTCTGCATCCCCAGGCAAATCCCAAAGTAGGGAATCTTCTGCTCGCGCGCATAGCGGATTGCATTCAGCATGCCTTCAATTCCCCGCTTGCCAAACCCGCCCGGCACCAGAATCCCGTCAAACCCGGCTAACTGCCGCTCATAACTCTTGTCGCCCGCTTCTTTCTCTTCCAGCCCCTCGGCCTCGATCCAGGTCACTTGCAATTTCAGGTTATGCGCCAATGCCCCATGCACCAGCGCTTCCTTCAGCGACTTATAACTGTCTTCGTATTCGACATACTTTCCGACAATGGCAATCGAAACCGTGTCGCTCGGGTTATACGCCCGATGCACGATGTCTTTCCACCTATCCAGCTTTGCCTCCGGAGCATCGATGTGCAGATATTTCAGCGCCAGAGTATCCACGCCCTCCTCGGCAAATACCAGCGGACATTCATAGATTGATGCCACATCCTTGGCAGTTACCACTGCCCGCTCTTCCACGTTACAGAAGGCAGCGATTTTCGACTTCATCTCGCGCGGTAGATACCGGTCTGTCCGGCACAACAGAATGTCCGCCTGGATCCCGATGCTGAGCAATTCTTTGACAGAATGCTGCGTCGGCTTGGTCTTCAACTCCTGCGCGGCTGCAATCCACGGCACGAGCGTCGTGTGAACGAAGACGGTATTCTCCCGCCCCAGTTCCTGACGCATCTGCCGGATCGCTTCCAGAAACGGCAGCGACTCGATATCGCCTACCGTCCCGCCGATCTCGACAATCACCACGTCCGCCCCATGCGAAGCCACCTTGCGCATCGCGTTCTTGATCTCGTTGGTGACGTGAGGAATCACCTGCACCGTCTTCCCCAGGTAGTCCCCACGCCGCTCCTTGAGAATGATCTGCTCGTAGATCCGCCCCGTCGTCAGGTTGTTTTCCCGGCTCAGGTGAGCATGCGTAAACCGCTCGTAGTGCCCCAGGTCCAGGTCCGTCTCCGCCCCGTCGTCGGTAACAAACACCTCGCCATGCTGAAATGGCGACATCGTCCCCGGATCGACGTTCAAATAGGGATCGAACTTCATCAGGTTAACCTTGAGTCCGCGCGATTCGAGCAGGCAGCCGATGGAAGCTGCGGCCAGCCCCTTGCCTAAACTGGACACAACTCCGCCCGTCACAAAGATGTACTTTGCAGACATGTGTGCAACCTCTTGATTGGTGTGGGGTGTTTGGATGTACCTGGTGGGCACAATCAAGTATGACAGATTCGCCGCCGCCAGAGAAGAAGAAAAACCAAGCCTGGTTGGAGGAGACAAGGACCAAAAAACCAGCCCGAAAATATCGGCTACCCGCCAACCGCGCCTCGAACCCCGGTACTTGTGCTCAGCGACCTAGGGAGTGATCGTCAGTTGCATCTGGGTAGTGGCCGGTGAACCGCCTGCAAACATTGCACTCACGACCACAGTCGCGTGGATCGGTTGGGCAGGAGCAGAAGAATGCGAACCTCCACAACCCCCAAGGAAGATTGACGCCGTGACCGCAGCAACTACCGGCATCCATACCCGCCGGCGCCATGCTGCTGCACGTTTCTTCGTCTTCAGGAAGACCAACGGCAAAGCCAGCGCGAGAAAGGCTGAAGTGCCATCGACGCGCCTTTCCGTCGATAATTTTGAAGTGTGAATGGTCATGGTCACGCTCGTCGCAGCCGTTGTCGCATTGACTGGGCTTGGCGAAAAGGTGCACTGCGAGCCCGCCGGCAATCCCGAACAGGAGAAGGAAACCCCCGAAGCATTCGCAGTAGCCAGAATTGTCAGCGGCACCGTCGATGAACTACCCGCTGGAATCGAAACTGAGGAACTGCCAGCCGTAAGTTGGAGTTGGGGTGTGATCGTGTAACCGCCCTCCGCCGTAATACTCGGCGCAAAACCCGGCGCGGTTGCGATCGCGCGAATTGTCATGGACGCCGGAACCGGCACAGGACCGGCGTAAACCGTCGAAGAAGTTGTCGGCATGGAGCCGTCCGTCGTGTAGTACATCGTCGCCCCTGACGTCGCGCTGGAGAATGCCACACTCTGCGCGGCTTCGTAGGTGCCTGTCGCCGGCGTTAGTGTCGGCGTCGATGCTCCGGTCACACCATACACTCCGCTTTCAACTCCCGGACCGGTGCCGGCACACCAGACCTGGTACCCGGCCCCAACAGTCTGCCAGTCGCAAGCAGACAATTCGCGGCCCTTGCTGTCCACGTCGAGCGACCAGGTCTGACCTCCGTCGGAGGTGAAGTAAATCCCTCCCACTTTCGAGAAGTAATTTCCCCCCGCCGCCCAGCCCAGAAGAGGCGAAACGAACACGATTTCGCGGATCGGGATTGGACCATCCAGGACTCGAGAACTCCAGGTTTGCCCGCCGTCCGTGGTGCGGTGGATCCATCCTTCGACGTTTGGAGAGATTTCGCCTCCTCCCACCCAGCCGTTGTTGTCATCGGTAAAGAACACGGAACTGTCAAAGACATCGTCGACGGATGGACCGCAACTCCAGTGCGCCCCCGCGTTTGTGCTGGAACAGTATTGAAGACCCGCCGCGACCGCCCGCAAATCAGGCAGCAAACTGAACTCCGGTCCATTCCAGGCACCATTTGCCGCCGTTTCGGTCAGCGTCCAGTCCGCTGCCGCCGCCCCTCCGTCCGTCGTGTAATGAACCACCGGCCCGGTAATGCTATCCATGACCAGGCCTTGGTTGGAGTTTGCAAAGCGGCTCCGGGTGCTCCATTGGGTCGTTGAAAGCACGATGTCGTCTGACCACGTCGTGCCGCCGTCGTGGCTCCAGCGAATCAAACCATTGCTGCTCTGGTCGTTGAAGCCGCTCAGAATGACATCCTGACTACTCAGAGCATGAACGCCGTACCACTCATACGGAAAGCTGGCATTCAGCACTTCAGACCACGTAACCCCACCGTCTGTAGTCTTCCAGGCCTGCCCATTCTCTCCCGCAATGAATCCCACACTCGGAGTGGCAAAGGACATGTCGTGGATGAACGAGGAAGGTATAGTCGCCAGCAATTGCCAGGGACTGGAAGCCGTAGAATCCCGAATCAAACGCCGCAGACCCTGCATGCTTGAAAATTGAGCAGCGGCGCGATCCGCAGAAAGCTCACGTTCCCGGGATTCCACCGGCACATAGCCCGCTACGTGGTGCACCGGTGCGTGATCGCCGTCCGAAGACTGAGCAGAGCACACAGCAGCAAACAAGACCACCGTAACGCACTGCAAAGCTTTCAAGGGAGTCATGCGGACAGACTACACGAATTCCGAAGTCCACCCGCACCGACATATTTAGAAGTGGAACCCCACCTCAGCCGTCATCGCACGCGGTGTCACATAGTGTGTCCCGCTGAAGGTCGACAGGAAGTTATAGAGCGCATACTTGTTGCTCAGGTTCACCGCCGACAAATGCACGCTCCACTTGTACTTGTCTCCATGGAACAAGTTATCCTCACCCAGCGAAGCGTCAAACAAATTGCGCGGCTCGATCCGCTGCGGATTGCTGTCATTGTTTCCCGTTCCCGGCGAAGGAATGCGAATCAGGCTCGACCCAAACTGCGAAGCGAGACAAACGCTGGGCAGGGCCATCGTCGGCGTAGCCCTCACGCCATCACACGAAAGCCCGGCCTGGAACTCCTCGTCCGCCGTCAGCGGAATGCCCGTCGCACTCACCAGCTTGATGGCAGGCTGGCCATTGACCATCGTGGACGTGGCAAAGCATGGGCTGTTTGGATCCGACACTCCGTAGCAAGGCGCGTTGCCTGCTACCATGCCCGAATCGAACCGCCAGTTGAATCCAACCCAAGGAGCAGCCACCTTGCCGATGCTCTTCGGCAACGTGTACTGCACATGAGTCGTCTCATTCAGCCGCTCATCATGATCGATGCGGAACGGCAGTCCCGTCTGCCCAACCGTCGCGCCCGCCCCGCCCACCTGCGGCGGAAAGAACCGCGCCGCCACAGACGACAGGATCACGTACGCCGAAAGGTTATGAAAGTTCGGCACATCCGCCCGCAGCGCCAAGCCCGGCACCTTGGCATTGTGCCAGTCGATTGGGAACGTGATCGGCGTGTTGCCCAGGACGCTGAAGTCGAACGCATTGTGCGTGTACTTCCAGATGTAATCCCCACTGAAGACAAAGTTCTTGCCAATCGCCTGCTGCAGCCCGGCGTGAAATTCGTTTCGGAATCCCGGCTCCAGCGTCCCCGTACTGCTTGCGCTGCAGGCCAGCAGCGGGTTCAGCACCGCGTTCGAGCATCCAGTACTCGATAGCACCAGATTCTCGTTGAACGGCGTCTCCAGCGTGCGCGCGTACGAAACCCGCAGCACCGTGCTGGTCGGCTTGATCTTGTAGGAGATTCCGACTCGCGGCTCCGCCTGACGAGCGACTGTCAGCCCGTTGTACAGGTCCCCCCGCATGCCCACGTTGAACAGCCAGTTGCCCGCCGTGATCTGGTCCTGCGCATACATGCCCACTTCCTTCACATCGGTATGGCCGCTGAAGTGAAACAGATCCCCTCCGCGCGTTAAGTCATACGGCCCCAGCACCGCAATGTAGTTGGGATTGGCGACATTTGCGCCGCACCCGGCAGTCGTCGAATAACCGGCCACCGGCGCACCCGTCAAATCGACGCAGGGAGCGTTATACGTCGGATCGACAATTCCCAGACTGTCGTTCTCGCGCAGGAACGTCTGCGAATACATCACGCCTACCTTCACCGAGTGGATGCCTTTCGAATACGTCACATCCGCGTGCGCGCCCGCATCGAGCAGAGTCCTTGCCTGGCTGATCGAAGAAGTTTGCAGATTGGCCGGCCCGCGATCGGCCAGCGCATTTCCGCTGGGATAGTAGTTGTACGAGTCCTTGCGCACGTACGGCCCCAGGTTGAACACCGCAAAGTCGTTCACCACCCGCGTATATGTCGGCGCAATGTTGAACGTCTGAATCTGCGAGCGCTGATCCGCATTGCCTACATCCCCAAACACCGGCGTTGCCGTCGATCCGTCGCTGATCACGTTCTGCACATTCAAGTTGTCATAGGTATTCGGCGTCTGAAACCACGACCGCGTGTAATTCAAGTTCAGATGGACCGAGTCCTTCGCCGACAGCGTGCGATCGATGCGATCGAACACATTCTCTTCATTCCCCTTGGCATGAAATACCTTGAATTCCGGCGGATCGAGAAAGCGTCCAGAATTGAGCCCGTCTATTTCAATGAAGTTGCCCCAGTTCTTTCCCCCATAACTCAGGTCCATCGCACCGGTGGACGCGCCGAACGTCCCATAGGAAGCGGTCACGCTGCCCGTCGGCGTCGTCACGCCCTGCCCTGACCGCGTCGTCACCTGGATGATCAAGCTTGTCTTGCCGCCATACTCCGCCGGGGGCGCGCCCGAAATTACCTCGATCGACTGGACTGAATTGGATGGAAGCTGATTCGAAAACACCTTGCTTGTCTGGTCTGAAATGTCCTGCCCGTCAATCGAAAACGTATTCGAAGCATGATCTCCCAGCCCGTGCATCTGCCCATTCGAATCAGACGCCACACCCGGCGAAGTCTCCGTCACCAGCGAGCTCAATCCCGACGACTCGCTCGCCAACGGAATCTTCTCCATCATGCCGCGATCCACATCGGTGTGCATCGTCGAGTCATTTTCCAGCAGGTCGCTGGCATCGACCGTCACGGTCGTAGCCGCCGCCGCGCCGATCTTCAGATTGTCTGTCAGGGGAATCGCAACCGGCGACCGCACATCCACATCGCGCGAGTAGGGCGTAAACCCCTGCGCCATGATCGTCAGGTGATACGGGTTGTATGGCAGATTGGGAAACTGATAGTTCCCTCCGCCGTCCGTCTTCACCGTCCGCGTGTATCCGCTGACCGGGTTCTGAATGGTCACCGTCGCGCCAACGACTACCGCACCGCTACCATCCATCACAGTGCCAGTTACCAGGCCCGCGTTGCTGCCCGACTGGGCATAGATCGTCAAAGGCAAGAAGGAAGTAAGAATCAAAGTAAGAATTTGAAATACACGGCCGCGAAACAACGGCATAGAAACCTCCACAAGAAAGCCAGGGAACAGTCAAGAACTCCAGAAGGGCGATGACTTGAAAGGGGTGGGCGAAAAAACGTAACGTTCAGCTCAAACGGCATCCACGCCGTCCCGCTTACACTTGCCACCCATGTTGCATCATCTCTGGATATCGATTCGCCGCGACAATTCGTTGCTCGCGACACGTCGAGCCGCTCTACACCTGGGCAGGCGGAGGCCGATTGAACATCGTGCAGTGCCAGCGTCGAACCACCGCATGCACCACCCGGACCGGAACCGGCGCCGATCCACGAACAAACAAAATCGCCGCAGCCACCGCCGCCACCGGAGCCGCTGAATGCATTACCACGCACAGCGGGCAATGATCGGCGTCCGTCGCTGCAGGATGCACATGCGCAACCTGGACGAAAGTAAGCAGCGTCAGCAGAACCAGACAAATCAGCGAAGTCGCGCGCCAGCCCCAAGGCCGCCCGCCC